>JAYVQZ010000001.1:0-3256 GCA_043776735.1 Deltaproteobacteria bacterium
AGTTCTCTTTTGGAACGTTGAAGAATCTCATTTCGCAGAGCGTCCTGTTTCTGATCGCTAGCGGCCCATTGGGCAAGGGTCTGTGGTGGCTCCGCATTCACTATGGTTGTAGAAAATGGGACCCCTAAGGTGGCGACCAACATTAAAAGACACACAGTACTTTGCTTCATTTCTAACTCCCTCATAAAATTTTTCAATCCGCAGTAATCTTTGCCTGCGGACCATTTTTATCGAAATCAATCTTCCAAGTCTTGTCCTTCACCGTATCGCCGCTAAGCGCTGAAAACCGAAGTAATGGTTTGGAAACTTCGGCTTTCACAGCATCCACAATGCCACGAGCTCCGACGTTGAAGGTAAGCTGGCCATCCTCTCCCCAGGCAAAGTCCACGAGCCATTTTTTAAACTCTGGCGTGAATAAGATTTTTGCTTTGTGACTCTGAAGGTATTCCTTCTCCACTTTTGCCAACTGCTGATCCCGGATGGTTTCAATCTCTGATTTGGTGAAATGATGAAAAATCACTAGATTCGAGCGACCGATTCGGCCAAGAATCTGGGGGTTAATAAGCTTATTTTCTTTTAAACAGTTAAAGAGCGCCACTCTAAGCCCCTCTTCGTCCCATTTTGCCACCAGCGCGTCCTCCCTGTGCATGGGATCTCCCTCTGGAAAAAGGTGGTGCCTGTCCCAGCGGTCAATGTAATCACATTGAGAAACCTGACCTCCACCCTGAATGCGGTTTCGGTTAGTAGCCCCGCCGGAGCCTTCCACACCGTAGTTGGCGGTAAGAATGAATAGGCCTCGAGTAAAACGGGCCACTTTGCCTGAACTATTTACGATTTTTGCAGAATCCAAAAAGGAGTAGAGAATTTTATCGACCTTCTCATCGACCTTATCGAACTCCTCGAGGACCAGGATGGCTTGAGGGGACCTTTTTACCATCTGGTATAACAGCCCACCCTCACCGGAGGAGTCATAACCAATGTACCCAGGAGCAGCACCAATCAAGGTTCGTATCGCCTGATCACCGTCAACAAGCGTGCTGCCTTCAATAGGCTCTTCATAAGGTAACGTAATGCTTTTCTCCGCGAGAACTTTTGAAAGCACCTCATGGAGGAAAGACTTTCCGGTTCCGGAGGGTCCGACAAAGAGTAGGGTTTCAATTCCTATTTCATTGCCCTGTGCGTTGGTACTGCGCATTCCTTTGGCGATAGAAAGTAATGCGTCGCGAACGGCCTCCTTCGCTTTCTTTTGGCCAGACATTCGCTTATTCATCGCCTGATCGTATTCATTGGTCAGAACAAACTGGGTAATCGCATCGGCACTATCGCCTGCTAGGGTTCCAATGCGTGCGGCCCTGGAAATCCAGGCCATTACCTTTCTGGGATCAATCTCGACAAGCGGAACATCTTCGGGATCCTCACCCTCCTTCAACTTACGGAGTGGAGAATGTTCAGCAATTAGAGATTCAATCGCGCCGAGACTTTTTTCTGGTTGTCCCTTGTCCGATAAATACCGGTCGCTTACATCAACGATCTTGCGGAGCGATTCGTCAGTGAACTTTACCCGGTTGGCCGCCTCTTTTCGGTCCGCAGCAAGCCGAATCTTGGCGAAAAGCCGGTCGTCCTTTGCCTCTGGAATCTGAATTTCAGTAAATTGGTCGAAGAGTTCACGACGGGACCGAACATAGGGAACGCCGTCTGATGACGTTGCTCCGATCAGAATTAACTCACCCGACTTCATCGACCCGAGCAAAACGCTGGCTACGTCACTTCGATTTCCTTTGTCTGACCCAAGCCCGACAATTTGCTCTACCTGATCAAAAAATAGAATCACTTTCTTCTGCTTTGCCGCATCCACCAATTGGGTCGCTTTATTGGTGGCCACGTCAACTAACCCTTCGGCGTTAAATTTGGACCAACTCAATTGATACACCTTCCAGCCTTGAAACCAGCCGAAGGTCGGTTCATCTTTGCGAGCTTGGGCCACGCGCTGGGCAAACAGATGGACTACGCCCCGATTATCGGTCCCGGGAACACCCCATAGGAGGATACTTTTCTGCAGGCGATTGCGGCGGATGTTTTCGGCCATCTGAATGGCCAGTTCTGTTTCTGATTCATCGGGGTCGAGCTGACCGTCTAGCGCTTTCTTTGTTAAGTCGACTCCGCCAAAGGTTCCTTCAATAGTATCAATGTTCCCAATCGCCAAGTCTCCGAAGACAAGCGTCGACTCAGCCCTCCGGCCATTGGGACGGTAGTCCACACTCTTGCCGTCACTGATGACGGTGGCGGTGTCTTCACTAAGTTTTATCCGATGCAGATTTCCTACTTGCAACGCATCAAGCGTCTGAAGGACTTCCGTCTTGTCTTTGGCAAGATCGTAATGTTCCACCGTGAACCGGTTACCGGTGTTTCGCGTAAAAAAGAAACCCCAGCGGCTTAATGAAATGTCGGTCGGTTCTTGATCAACAAGGCTCTGCCCCGGTTTCGGAAAGTCATTCAAAACACCCGGTCGGAGTAGAATTACGTCCCCCAAAGGAAGCAGCACATTTCCAAAGGGAACCACAATCACGGCATGAGAAAGTCGCGGTGAAACGATTAGTGCCTTAGGGTCCTCAGAGATAACAGCAAGTAAGTCATCGGTGACGGCCTCTGAATAGCTGCCGGCATTGTTCCATCGAATCGCTTTGATTTCCCCTTTTCCATTCTTGTCGATCTCTAGCTCTATCCGGGGTGCCTTGTCCGCATACGACAAGCTGCTGCAGATTAGAAACAAGAGCCAAATTCGCGAGAAGCAACTCATTTTCCGCCCTCTTTAGTCTTCTTCTCTTCCTTGCCCTGTTGAGCGGGAAGCTTCTTAGCCTGTGGAAGAGCGACTCTCGGTGCTGGCTTGTCGCCGACCACCGAGGTTTCCGGTTTGGTAGCTTTTGAAGTCAATGGATTGCCACCCGATTTTTTGCGGTACCCTTCGGCAATTTTTTTTACCTGTTCACCAATTTCATCCAGAGTTCCCGCATCGTGAACCTTACCTCCGGTCGCACCAGCAATCTCATCAAGGAAAAGACGGGTCCCATCATCCACGGTTGAAGTGATGACATCCAATTTGAATTCCTTTGCGCGATCCGTGCACATTTTTTGGATCTCTTTTAGCATCGCAATATGCGCTTTGCCGTTGTTGCAATTGTCTTCATCATCGGTAAAGAGAATCACATTCGCGCATTCGCCCTTCTCCTGAAGTAAAGTGCTGATCAACCCTTTGGTG
>JAYVQZ010000002.1:0-12733 GCA_043776735.1 Deltaproteobacteria bacterium
AAGAGCAAAGACAACTGATTCAAATGGCAAAGGGCCTTCATTATGGAACGGCGGTTGAGGACAATCAAAATCAATAGGCTCGCAAAAGTGGCAAAAATAATACGACGTGCTGTTTTAGAAAAAAAAGGCATGGTGGTAGTCTGATCTTCCCTTTCTTATCGGCAGATTCTGCCCAAAAGAAGAACCAAACGCCGAGCCTAGAGCAGGGCTACAATCCCCAGCCCAATGAATTCATGACTCAGCTCAGCACGAAGACTGATCGTTTCAAAAAGTCCCCAAATAGCCCCTAGACCAAAACGTGGATAAAAAATCGAAGACGCCGATTTTGGGCCACCGGGTATCGGGCTATATTCGTTACTAGTGATGACACCACCCAAACCACCCACCGCGTAAAAGGTCCAATCCAGATCCTTCACAAAGTCCCAGCGAAGGTGGAAGCTATATTGAAACGCTGTGCTTCCTGCGACAAAGAGCGGCCCAAAGGCCCCTTCGATAAAAACCTGATTATTTATATCGTTGGCAAAGCCGCGCTGCATAACATTGATAGCAACCGTCCCCAACAAGGAATAACCGGGCCGGCTGTCGACCACGCCCAACCCGTTCATTACGCCAAGATTAAATCTTTGCGCGGGGGGAAGGCCCTTAAAATCCTTCTCGACAGCAAATGCTGATGAGACAACCAAAGTGGCCACCAAGAAAACAATCCCAAATTTACTCTTCATTGCTATTCCTCCAAGGCAAAGATGCCATCCAAGTTGCGATAACGCTCCGCCAAATCCAAGCCGTATCCGACTAAAAACTTATCCTCTACCTCAAGCCCCACGTAATCAACAGGAACTGAAATTTCCCGCCGTGAGGGCTTACTTAGCAGAGCGGCAATTTTCACAGTGTGTGGCTGCTGGGCGCGAATTCGATTCGCCAAAAAGTCCAAGGTGCGTCCCGAGTCAACAATCTCATCGATAAGCAACACGTGGCGTCCTTCCGGAGAGCATTCGATGTCTTTTAAAATTCGCACTTGCCCACTGCTTGCTGTCCCCACACCATAGCTAGTAAGCCGGACAAAATCGATTTCCATGGGAACCGTAACATGTCGTAATAGGTCGGCGCCGAAAAACATGGCACCCTTTAGCGTTACCACGGCCAAAATCGATTCATCGGGGCCTAAGACTTTTTTAAAGTCCGCTGAAATCTTTTTGCCCAATTGGGCATTCAATTCCTCTATCTTTGCTCTATCCAAAAAAGGGACTAAGCGGCGCGGCGTTGTCATATTCGTCAGCTCCTCAAGCTATCAATGGCAGATTTAATCTTTCCCAATCCGGAAACGCCTTTTGAGGCTAAGAACTGGGTCACTTTCATTCCTCCCAAGGGAAGAATTCCTAGATAACCGTTGCGCAAAAAACCAAAAATTCCCACGTGAACCTTGGCTGTGATTCGAATCTGTGGATCCGAATGGGCCATAAGCTTTAAGATTCCCACTCCGACATCGCCCACGTCCTCTGCCTCAATGGACATAAGCTCAGTTAAGCTGTTTGTCGCCATCACAATCGTAAGGTCAGGTGCCGAAGGGTCCCCCTCGATCACTTCAAGGGAAGTCTTACTCTTTTTTAATGCAATCAATTGCCCGTCTGGAAAGCGAATGCGGATTTCCACACCGTTGCGCAATGGTCCAACGGCAAGCTGGCATTCGGGCCGGTGAAAAAAATCGCGAAGCAGCTCGATCGGCAAAGGCATGTAAGAAGGTATATCCTCGAAAATCCCTTGAGCCAACTCCGATCCGAATAGGAATCTGTCAGGAATCCAAATAAAGAGGTAGCATTTGGATTACGCAACTAAGGGGAGGTTCGAATGGCTCGGTTTTTCGCGTTAGTTTTTTCTCTTCTGATTCTAATGGTGTGCTCGAATGGCGGGGCCGCGGACAAAACATTGGAGTTTGCGAAATCCCACAATTCAACTAGCCCTTATTGGGCGATGGGACAGGTCACCAAACCCGATGGCACCCCAAGTTCCGCATTCATGTTCGGAAAACGAGAATGGGACGCCAAGACTTTGGTGACCACGGACAATCAATTTTACATTTTAAAGAAAAAAACCGCCGAAGAAGACCTGGTGGTTGAGCACTACACCTACGTCTTTGAACCTTCTAAGAAAAAGGCGGATAGCGGTGGCATGACGGTGTTATTGGCCGGAAAGAAAGTGGGCGAAGGTGCCTTCTCTTGTAAACCGAAGGACGGTTATTGCGAATATAATTTTGAGGTCAAAGGTGAAGGCGCCTATACCGCTCGGGGAAAAGATTTCTTTGGAGATCGAGACACCGGCGTTTTCTATAGCGAAAATTCGGACCAGTTAGACGCCGGTCAAAAAAATCCCACGAACTATAAAGCAAACTATTACCCGATCAGTGAAGCCACTTTTCAGGAGTTCCAAAAACGCTTTCCCGTGTTAAAAAAATAAACCGATTTATCGATCAGGGAAATGGGCTTTTAGTTTTTCGGTCGAGTCGGGTTTAAGAATGAAATAGAAAGTTCCTCCACCCTTATCGCCCAGCATGGCAAGATAAAGCTCGCGTTGAAAAATGCCCTGATCCCAAAGTGCCTCTACTGCCACTGGCAGAGCAGAAATAGTAAACTGGTAACTGCCGGATTGAATGTTCACGTAGCGAACTTCATTGTGTTTGGTGGTGGCATTATATGAAATATCCACTTCTCCAGCGACGCTCACTCCCTCATGACCGGCAACTGAGTCGTGCTTAAAATCCATCCCCCCAAAATCGGGGCGGGCAGACGTCGGCGGTGGCAAAGCTCGCTCTCCGACATAAGAGACCCCTTTGGCCAAACGCAAAAAGGGCTCTCCCTCATGGCGAATATAGGAATAGGTTCCGGGTTTAAAGGAATCTAGACTCTTGCTGGTCAGAGGGGTTCCAGAGGGGAAAGCCGAAACGGCGGATCTCCCATTTTCTAAGTTTTCCCGATGGGTTCGTGGTGGATTGGGCCACGAGGCACCCAGCGCCGCCCGTTGACTGGCAACAAACGTAGGTTCTCTTGTTTCTTCGTTTTGAGTTACCAAAAACTCGTTTTTGACAAACCGTAGCTGGAAGTGATTCCCTTCAAAGCGGCAGTCAAACATTTCAAAACCCTGGCGGGCTCGTTTACCCATTTCGACCACTACAGCCGCTCTATCAACCTCTGAAATATCGATGGGGAAGCGGCCGTCCGTAGCTCTTTGTCTTCCCGTTATTGGCGCAACGTCAAAGAGAGCGATAGTTAACTCACGCTTAACCTCACCACTGGGTTGTCCCGTGGGAACAAGAAGTTCCAGATGGCAAGGGATCGGAACCGCATAGCCAAGGGAGGAAAAAACCAGCAGCGCGCTTAGCAAGCTCTTGGCAAATTTGCGCGGAAAATTCATAGCCCTTTTTACTCAATGGCCGAAGGTAAAGGCAACCAAGACTGGTAGCATAGCCCCGTTTTAGCGATTCTATTTGTGATCCTCCCGGCGCTTACCAGTATTCTACCCCCACTGAACGACAAAGGGCCCTGAGTTTCCTCAGGGCCCTCTCCTATTTTTGGTTTTACCACTTGGCCTTAGAGGCATGTCCTCCATTGGATCTGGTAGCGTAATCCGTTAGAGACATCCACGCTGTCGACGGTGGCCATCGCCTGTTCGCCAAACCCGTTGGTTCGGGCACGAATTGAGGAATTCACACGTAGATTCACATCCTGGCCACAGGCGGACCACACGATAGAAGCCGCCGTGAGTCTATTTGAGATGTAATAGTTGGAATCAGTGGCTCCCGAAAACATCCGACTCATCCGTGGACCCGCCCTGTTGGCAAAGAAGTATTCCACGTCAAGTTGCGAAGACGCCCCTGCGGGAAGACTGTTGTAACCGCGATAATCCACCTGAAAGACCGAGATACTCAAGCCATGAGGTACATGCACTGGTATTGCGATATTACAGGATTTCCTATCGACGATCCGACTCCCGCCCGCCTCGGCGGAGTAGGCATCAAAGAGAATACTCAGCTGCGTAGCGTCCGGACTCAACGCTGTGGAAACCGTCCCCTGCGGGCAGCCGGAGCCCCCGTAACTGGGAATTCCTAAGGTTAGATTTTCAGCGTTTGCACTCGCACCTGCGACAAGCACGCCGAAAAGGATGAACATGACATTTTTCATAATCGTATCCTTTCGTTTCTTTTGCTTGGGAGCGGTTTGTCCCTACTTTGCTCCCCCCGAATCAAAGTAGGTTAGGATAGCCTTCGCGTTTTCAGGAAGGTACCCCTCGCTCGATCTCTAGTGCAAAGAGTTGGCCAAGAAACCATTCATCAACTGAAGCAAATTCAAATTGGCTCAGGTAAATTTTTCATGGCGCCTTTTGCCCGTGGGGCAATTGTGTCACTGAACTTCAAAAAAATTGATTGGTAGGGAGTGATTTAGGCGGCTTTTTTTAAGGCTTCATTAGGCTCTTTGGCGGCCAGGCCGCGACGGCATTGATACGTTAGTTCTTCCGTGCCTTGCAAAATTCGGTCAGCCCACTCCACTCCTTGCATAAACGAGTGATCTTGGTTGGACACTTCGTATTTCCAAGCGCCAAAACGCCCTCGGCTAAAGAGGCCCAGCGCTTCAAGCTCTGGTTGAACTTTTGCCAAAATACCGTCACGCTCCAAAGTGGGAACGGGATAACCGTATTCCGTGCGAAAATAGAATTTGCTTACAATCTCATCGGAAGCCGAGAACAACTTGGAATTTAAACATCCCTTTATCACTTCCTCTACCAGGGCGGTGCCCACGACCTTCTTATAGCTGGACTCGGACACCTCTAGCATCAAAGACCACTGGCTTACTGGGTGAGGTACATTCTGGGTAGAATAGTGGGAAAAAACCGTAGCGCGATAGAAAGGACAGTTGCTCTCGGGAAAATACATCCAACATTTGTCCACTAACGCTTCGGGTATTTTGCCTTTCAACCCAATCCCTACGACATGTGTCGAAGAGTGAAAGAGCTTCGCCGCTTCCTGTTGCACGATCTCTTTTAAGCCCAATACCTTCGAACAAAAGATGTCTACCGGCATTGTACTTAGCAGATGATCGTAGGAGATAATGACTCCGTCGCCCAAAGAGACCGCTTTAGTCTTAGGATCAACCTTGTCAACGACCGAGCCTGTAAGAATCCGACTACGCCCAATCAAATCTGCCACCCGCTCCCAAATGGCCCCAGTGCCCCCCTTTTTGGGAAAACGAAAGGTGTTATTGGGGCCCCATGAGACGTCCATTTTTTCTTGGATGATGTTGCCAAGGATTCTTTTGGTGTCTGGTACAGAGACCCGCTGCCCGATCCAGTCGTAAGACATTAGCTCAGGTGGCGTAGCCCAAACTTTATAATTGTAGGGAAGCATGAAAATGTCCGCCACGCCGGATCCGAAAGAGGAAAGTATCCACTCTCGAAAATTGGCTGGTGGTTTAGTTTCCTTACGAGCACTAAGAAGGGGTTCCACACACTTCCAGGTATCGGCTTTGGAGAGGTGGCGAAGGTTGTTTTGAAAAGGGTACGGAACAAACCGATCTTTGACCCAGACCCAGCTTTCCCGCTCATGGTGATTCCATTCTCTGGCAGGAATCGCAGATTCCATAACCTGATCAAAATGCTCGTAATGGGAAAATTGAACATGGCCTCCAATATCCCAAATGAATCCTTTATCGTCGCGAAAACTCTTGGCCAAGCCGCCCACCGTGCTATCGGCCTCCAAAACTACAAAATCGGTAACCCCGGCTTCCACAAGCCGATAAGCCGCACCAAGGCCCGTCGGACCAGCCCCTATGATGACAAACTGATTTTTTTTCATTTTCGAGCTCACTGGGGTTATGCGGTGGCTTTTTTAGAATCTCTCACTGGTGGGTAGGGCAATCCTGCCAACTGTTTTTTCCAACGAGGGGAATTCTTGCGAAACTCATTTAACTCATTCAAGCAACGTTTGCAGACATTCAAAAGACTTCGGTTCAACATGACCACTCCTGTTTTTCGCTCTTGGTGCTCTACCGGGATCTCTAGCAACGTGGCCCTTGATTTTGCAGCCAGTACCGAAAGGTAAATATTGGGGGCAAAAACATGGCGGGGGATCATCTTCAAAAGATTTGAGAGGAAATTCGATTCCATGAGACGAAACGGAACATTGGCATCGCGGATCTCCACCCCAAAGAACACCAACAAAAGTGCGGCATTGAGCCTAGAGATAATGATGCGAATCAAAGGATCTCGCCGGATGATTCGATAACCTAAGATAAACGGCGACTCCTGGCGCGCATCCCATAACTTTTCAAAGTCCTCTGGAGTCAGCTGGTCGTCGCTATCAGTTTGAAAGACATAGTGCGCGCCAGTCTTTAGGGCTTGCTCGTATCCCGTTCTTACCGCGCTGCCATGACCGGCATTTTCTTGATGGACGACCCTGAGAGAAGAGCTTTTCCGCGCCAGTTGATTGAGCACTTCGCCGGTCTGATCACGCGAGCCATCGTTTACGATAAACAACAATCCAAAGTGGTCGTCGGCCACTTTCAGCCAGGCCCTAGCCACCTTTTCAATGCACGCGGCTTCATTGTAAGCAGGCATTACAATAGCCAACTCCGGCGCGACGTCCGATCGAGTCTTCATTCTTAGCACCACAATGAGTAAACTTGGGCCAAGCTCTGGCAACACCGAAGAAAAGAGCTGGCGGGTAGCTTAATTAAGCACCACCCCGCCTACTAGAACATTTTTAATATTGTACCACTTAGCAACTATGCTGCAGAGCGGCGGTAGATCAGCGATGAGATCGTCCCGGCCCCAATGGCCTGCACAAACATTAAGCCAATCCATGCCCACAAAAGAACCGCTGGCACTGGAGTTGTCGCATACTGAATTAGCGTGTGTGAAATCATCAAAAGGAAAGCATACCAACCAAAACGAACGCCTTCCATCCACCCTTTGTTTTCATAACCTTTGGCAAAGATAAAAACGAGCATTGCCGATGCCAGTGCCTGCCCAAGCATCATCCAACCCATATAGTTTTGCATCTCGGCTTTTTCTCGCCATAAGGGAGCGGTCGCCATGTAGGTATCCGTCAGCAGGTTGCCGTGTACCAAAAAGTCGGTCGCCATTATAAAAACAAACACGGCGGCAATCGCCATCCCTAGTCGTTTCCAATTCATTTAAGATCTCCTGAGGTTGGTTGTTGTTCGAAAAATTAAAACCTTAGCGGGGATAATCTTCGGTACGCAGACCAGAGGAGTCAATTTAATCTCTAAACGCACCGCTAGACAAAAAGAAGTGGCTCTCCGCGTTGCCGCACGTAGCCGAAGCCAAGATCCAAAAATAGCAAACCCAAAACAAGCACTATGAGCCCGCCAAAAAACAGAGCGGCCGTCATTGCCAGAGTTACTGGCGTCCAACCAAGACCAACCCCTTGCCGGGCGGATTCCATTACCCAGGTGAACGGAGAAAAATAAAGGCTCACCTTTTGAACGGTTGGGGGAAAGGTGGTGATAGGAAAATAGGCGCCAGCAAAGATTGCCGCCAACGAACCTAGCTGGGTGAGAGCCGACAATCCCCGTCTTGCCCGCAACAGTAGGGCAGCCGCCAGTAACCCAAGTCCAAGAAAAAGCGGGGCTGCAATACACTCGACAATAAGAAGGTGAACGATTTGCCCGGTCGAGAGCCTCAGACCAAAAAAGGTGACTGCCACCGACAAGAGAAGCACGATTCGAGTCAACTCTCGAGGCACACGTGCCAATGACTGAAAGGCGCACATCAGAGACGCCGGTAGGGGAAGCGTCATAAAAAGTTCCAAGGTGCCATCGGCTGTTCCATTGCGAACTAAGGTCGTCACCCCGCTCCATAAGGAAAGGGGCAACAGAAGTGCCACTTCTCCAATGACGACAAAAGTGAAATAGTCTCCGCCAAACGAGAGGGCCGGCCCCAACGCGCGCGACGTAAACCAGTACACAGCCAGCCCACTTACGCTCACCAAAGACTCCGCTAAAAACGCTTGAAAGGGCGTCCGTCCCAAATCCAAGAGCCCCTTACGCAGCAAAACTCCAAAGGCAGCAATCATACCGAGGGCCCCCACTCAAAACGTTTAGCTCCTAAAGTTTCGCACTCTTTCTCAGAATGGCTGGCCAACAAAACAACGCTGTTGCCCGCCGCACTTTTTAGAAGGTTCCAAATCTCCTCACGTGTGGTGGCATCCAAACTTCGTGTGGGTTCATCTAATAGAAAAACCTCGGGCTTTGTCATAGCAACTCGTGCCAAATGAAGCGACTGACGCATTCCGGCAGAACAAAGGTAATAGGGCGTTTTTAACGCCGCTGTTAGAGTCGCCAGTTTTGGGAACTGTTCTAGTTGACCTTCAAACTCCTTGCGGCTCAATTTATTTAGGTAGCCATGAAATCTCAGATTCTCATGCCCATTGAGTCGGGGGAAAAAGCCACCTTCGCTCGCCGGTACCCAACCAATGCGGCGGCGAACTTGGGTTGGCGCACCCACCAAAGAATGACCGTTCACTGCCCCGTCGCCCTCTGAGGGAGTTAAAAGTGTTGCTAGGACTCTTAGCAAAGTGGTCTTGCCACTACCATTAGCGCCGCTTAACGCGACAATGTCTCCTCGATTCGCCTCAAGCGAAAGAGAACGAAAAACCCAGCGCTCTTGGAAACATCGTCCAAGTCCTTCTAACCGAAGTAACATGGGATAAATGGTAACGTGACTGGCCGGGATAGGCGAACGTGATTGTTGAGAGAACGAGTCAAGGTTAAGATGATGGCCACCTATGAGATCACTCACCAAAGCGATTGCCGGCTGGGGAAATTTTCCAATCTATTCTTGCGGTTTATATCGGCCGGAACGGCTGCGTGAAGAGCTCAAAATCTTAAACGACAACAACCTCAAAAGCGTTATCCCCCGGGGATGCGGACGGGCCTACGGCGATGCCGCGTTAAACGAAAACGGCGGAGTGATTCTCCAAGAGCGTTTTGATCATCTGCTTTCTTTTGATGAGAGTAGCGCAATCATCGAATGTGAGTCAGGTGTCACCTTTGCTGATTTACTCTCTACCTTTGTTCCTCGCGGCTTTTTCCCGCCTATTACACCGGGAACCAAATTTTTAACCGTAGGCGGCGCTGTGGCTGCCGACATTCACGGTAAAAATCACCACCGCGATGGCAGCTTTGCCAATTTTGTAAAAAGCTTCGAGGTTCTTACCGGTACCGCTGAGTTAGTAAACTGTTCTCGCCAAACAAATAGTGATTTGTTTTGGGCGACCTTGGGTGGAATGGGGCTCACCGGGGTGGTAAC
Source organism: Deltaproteobacteria bacterium (assembly GCA_043776735.1). Taxonomy (GTDB): domain Bacteria; phylum Bdellovibrionota; class FAC87; order UBA2466; family UBA2466; genus JBGSST01. The sequence goes on from JAYVQZ010000002.1 coordinate 9,316, forward strand.
CAAAGTAAAATTTACTTTGATCCGTATTCCTAGTGCGCAGGTAAAGGTGCGGTACCAAAAGACGGCGAACCTCGACGATACATTTCGCCATTTTGAACTTAGTGACGCCAAATACGGTTATTCGGTGTGCTGGCTGGACACCGTGGCCAAAGGCTCCACCTTGGGCCGATCCGTTTTAATGCTAGGAGATTTTGCCCCCGCTGCCGAGCTTACCGGCATTGCAGGGCAAAACCCGCACGCCTATCACCATGTGAAAAAGGCTAAGGTCCCTTTCTTTCTTCCTCCTTGGACGTTGAACCGCCTATCGGTGGGCCTTTTTAATCGCCTCTACTACCAGCATTTCCCAGTGGAGCAAGAGAAACTCCAAGGGATCGATCCCTATTTTTATCCGTTAGATGCGATTGAAAATTGGAATCGTGGTTATGGCCGACAAGGTTTCCTACAGTTTCAAGCGGTGTGGCCAAAACAAAGATCACAATCAGCGGTTAAAAGAACTTTGGAAGAGATTCAAAAACGTGGCGCCAATGCGTTCTTAGCGGTTCTTAAAACAATGGGCCCCAGCAGTGGAGGCTGGCTCTCGTTTCCAATGCCTGGGTACACTCTGGCGCTTGATATTCCGTATCGTGGTGAGGCGACTCAGAAGTTGGCACAGCGATTAAACGAAATTACTCTTGAAGAAGGAGGCCGTGTCTACCTGGCCAAGGATGCCTTCCTGTTGCCCGAACAATGGCGCCAAATGTATCCGAGCTGGGCAAAATTCCGAGACTTAAAGAGTCAATGGGATCCCAAGGGTATTTTTTCCTCCTCCCTTTCTAGACGCCTTAACATCGAGGTGTCTCGATGAGTGCAAGCCAAGTCATTATTGTGGGGGCCACCTCGGGAATGGGCCAAGCCATCGCTCGTCATTTGGCCAGTGAAAAAAAAGACCTTCTACTTTTGGGCAGAGACAAAACGGCGTTAGACAGCTTGGCTTCCGATTGTGAAATTCGTTTTGGAGTGAAGGTCCGCTGTCTCAGTTTTGAAGCCACCAACTATGAGTCTCATATCGCTCTATTTTCAGAGGAAGTTTTGAACAATGCGCAAGGGGCAATTCTCTGCCAAGGATACTTGGGGGACAATCTCAAGTCTCGCGACTCCCTAATAGAATGGAAAACAACGCTTGAGGTAAATTTTCTATCGGTCGTTTCTTGCCTAACTCCTATGGCAAATGCTTTTGAAAAGCGAGGAAGTGGTTTTCTTTGTGTGATTGGTTCCGTGGCTGGCGTCAGGGGGCGGCAGAGCAATTATGTTTATGGCTCGGCGAAAGGAGCCGTGTCTGTTTTTTTAGAAGGGCTTCGCCATCGTTTAAGCAAAGGGGGAGTTGCTGTTACAGAGATCCGGCCTGGTTTTGTAGACACCGCAATGACCTTTGGACTTCCTGGTCTATTTCTCGTGGCCCGTCCCGAAAAAGTGGCCAGAGATATTCTCAAGGCGATTGAGAAAAAAAGGGCGGTTGCCTACACCCCGTGGTTTTGGTGGGGCATTATGACAATCATCCGCTGCTTACCGCGCTTCATTTTTCACAAGAGCAAGCTTTAGGAAAACGACGATTGAGACTCACGGACCTTCGGTCCGCGAGATCAGATTTTATGATTTGTCACAAGTCCCGTGAGGGACGCGGCGGCAATCTCAGTTGGTGACTTAGCCCCCGGCGCTTTCGGGTGAGCGTGTCCTCTCCTTACCACTTTAGTTTCGATACGAGATCTCTTCTATCTGCTCACTAGATCTTCGTGAGGAGAGTGGTTAATGACTGCTTCTAACGGGACAGTAACAAGCGTACCGTTCCGCCAGGCTCGTGGGATCGCACAAGCGGGCATCTAGCTCGGCTTTGCCGTTACGTTCCGCACAGGAGTTCTTGCATTCACCCGCAGAGGGGCGGCAGCCCACAAAGTATCGCACGGGCGTCAACTTTGGTTTCATCGGAGTCGACGCGGAATCGGGCGCGTTAGCATTCACTACCGAGGAGAGGATCAACGCAAATAAAACAGTCTTCATAGTCTAAGAGCTAGTGACTCACAATAGCCACTGCAAGCGCTAACCCATGACGCGACGCAACCACTTTAACTTTTGTGCATACGGCGGATAACGGAGGCTTAAGTCGAACCAGGTCGCCTTTTCCAAGACGCTCTTTCGGTGGGAGAAGGCCTCAAAGGAAAACCAGCCATGGTAAGACCCCATACCGCTAGCACCGACGCCTCCAAAAGGAAGTCCTGGATTGCTGAGATGGACAAGGGTGTCGTTCACGCACCCTCCTCCAAAGGACACCGCCCCCAATGCTTTGGCTTTATGATCGGAGTTACGGCCGAAGTAATAGAACGCGAGAGGTTTTTCGCGCTTTTGAATAAACGCAATCGCTTCATCAAAGCTGTCGTACTCCATCAAAGGCAGTAGCGGCCCAAAAATCTCTTCGGTCATCAAGGGAGAGTCGAGTTGGGGATTTTCCAGAACGGTGGGCGAGAAGTACCTCCCCTCTTTTTGAGATTTCCCGCCTAATAAAACGGTACCGTGTTTGAGCATTCCCTCTAAACGCTGAAAATGGCGATCGGTAATAATTCTTGAGTACTCCGGGCTCTGCTGGGGATCTCTTCCAAAAAACTTTTCCACATTCTGAGCCATTCGTTGAACGATTTGTGACTTCATTCCTTTGGGAATAAGAAGGTAGTCCGGAGCCACACAAGTCTGACCGGCGTTAAAAAACTTGCCCCAAGTAATTCGGCGCATGGCCACGTCGAGATCGGCGTCTATGTCGATAAGGCAGGGGCTTTTTCCTCCCAGCTCCAAAGTGACGGGGGTCAGGTTCGCTGCCGCAGCCTGCATCACTACCTTTCCAACGCCTCCACTACCGGTAAAAAAGACATGGTCCCATCTTTGGTTTAGCAGCGCTTGAGAGACCTCAACGGCCCCCTCGATAGCCCAAATGTATTTTGGATCAAAGGTCTTTTCAATAATTCGGGTTACCGTTCGTGACGTCGCTGGCGCCAATTCAGAGGGCTTCACTACCGCACAATTTCCCGCCGCAATCGCCCCCACCAAAGGCGCCATCGCTAGCTGGAACGGGTAGTTCCAGGGCGCAATGATTAGACTTACGCCCAACGGTTCGTAATAGATTCGGCTCTTGCCCACGGCCAAAGCTAACGGGGTAGCCACCTTTTTAGGCTTCATCCAGCAGCGCAGATGCTTTTTGGTAAACCGGATCTCCTCGTAGAGAAACCCTACTTCACCCAGAAAACTCTCGGCGGTGGACTTGCCCAAATCGGACTTCAATGACTCAAAAATTTCAGCCTCGTGGCTGCGGATTGCTTCCCAGAGCTTATCTAGCTGCTCTCTACGAAACTCATACGACTTGGTCTTTTGAACATTGAAAAACTTACGCTGCTCA
>JAYVQZ010000003.1:0-12709 GCA_043776735.1 Deltaproteobacteria bacterium
GATTCGCATCACAAATTGATTGTTTTACATCGCCTACCGCAGCGCCTCGACTCAATGGCCAATAACCAAGCAGTTGCTTAAGGTCTATGCCAGCGCTCATGGGGGCACCGGCGCCTGCTACCGCACCGGCGTTACCCAACGTTGCCATCAGGTAAGAAGTAACCAACTGCTCCACCGAATTAGGATCGCTATGGCTAGCGGCAAGCGAATCCACAATGGTGCCCACGCAGTTTTTTAGTCTCTCCTTTAAACTGTCGAATGCATTCGCACCCGCGGCCTCCGTCTTTGGTGTCGTGTCCACCACTGGCACCGGTGCCGGAGGCTCCACAACGGCACTCTGAGCTTGTGGCTTTTCTCCAGAGCACGCACTTAAAAGTGCTATCCCCGTGATAAGTTTTAAGATCGTTTTGGTAGTTTCTAATTTTGGAATTTTCATTTGTTGTCCCCGTTGTTGATGTTGTTACCTTCTGTAGGTTAGACACGCGAACGGGGTGAAAAGTTTGTCTGGCTGAAAGCGTTGGAATAATAGAGAAATTTAAAATACGCCCCGGTGGATTGGTTTATTTGCGGTGCCGAAAAGACCTTGAGGAAGGAGTTCGGTGTGCTACTTTTAATTTCCCTTTTTTCACCATAACCCCGTGGGTCTTAGTCAAATGAGCACTAAGAGCTCCCGCAGTCAGTGACAGCAAAATAGCGGCAGTGATTGCACCACCGTGCACTAGGCTACGCCACGCTGCAGATCGGGTAGTGAGTGTGGCTTGTGGCTTGTCAGTTGATTTCCAAACGCTTGAAATCCCCAAAAGCTGCTCGAGTTGAACTATGCCCACGGCCACCATTTTATCTTCCTGCGAGATTAACTCAGGCTCTCGTTTCTTGAACTGCGCCCAAAGCGAGTTCTTTGGTAGTGCCCGTTTTAGAATCTTTTTTAGGTCGCCTCGAGCCTTCTTCTCCTGCCCCCCAAGACAAGACTCCAGCTCTTTTACAAACTCTTCCATATTTGGAAAACGGTGGGCAGGGGACCTCATGGTGGCTCGACGAATAATTAGGTTCAGTTGCCCAGAGACTTTCGGATTCAGTGCCGAAGCCTCAGGAAGGCGATGGTCTCGAATTCTACGAAGGAGCTCGGGCCCTGAGACACCCTCGTGCACCCGAATCCCAGAAACCAATTCCAGCAAAATGAGCCCTGCTGAATAGATATCGGTACGCCGATCGAGGGCCCGTCCTCCGGCCTGTTCAGGTGACATGTAGGAGACCGTGCCGCGAATTAAGCCTGTCTTTGTCAATGTGACGGAATCTCTTTTCCGAGCGATACCAAAATCAATGAGCCTCACCTCACCAGCACGCGAGATCATAATGTTGTTGGGCGACACGTCACGATGGATAATATTAAACGGAGCTCCCGTGCGCGGATTTTGTGCCGAGTGCGCATGAGCCAGGCCGAGGCAGATTTCCTTTACGACAAGGACTGCCACTGGTAGGGGAAGCCGCTCGAAGCTGGCAGAAAGATGGCGAGTTATCGAACGTAGGGTTCCCCCGCAGATCATATCCATAACGATGTAGACATCTCCCTGACAGAGAAACGCTTCCTTCATTTGGACGATATTTTTATGAATCAAAGAGCGGTGAATGCTTACTTCCCGCTTGATAAGCTCCATGGATCCCGGGTCGAAGGGCCTTCCCCCGCTTATCTTTTTTACCGCGAACTTTTTAAACCAACCCAAGCCGCCGCGCCGGTGAGCAAGATAGACTTCCGCGCTTCCGCCTTCGGCAAGGCGTTCCACGATTCGATAGCCACTGATAGTAAAAGGACGAAATGCCATTCGCGCCTCCTTTAGGAAACGTGAGTCTTTGTTACCAAGTCCAGCCGTAAGCAGGTGCGGATGCGGTAAAGACGTCCGCGAACCAAAGAAAGGGAAATGCCTAAACTCTCAGAAATCTCCTCGTAAGAGCAGCCTTCCAAATGAGCCATAAGAAATAACAACCTGTCCTCTGACGTCAAAGTGGAGAGGACCTCTAGGACGGCGAAACTAGACTCATCTTGGGTTTTGGAAAAGAGCCTAGAAGAAACCGATTTCCAATCTCTATGAGGACGATTTTTAGGACTGCGGATATGATTTAGAAATACGTTCTTAGTGGTTTTAAAAAGCCAGGTGAGAAAATACTTGGGTTCGTGAAGAGAATTCATATTCTCTAACAGGCGAACGTAGGCTTCTTGACTGAGGTCTCGCGCCTGTTCTGGATTTCCCGTTAGAAATAGGCAAAAGCGATACAGTCGCGGACCAATTCTTTTCACTAAGTGCTCAAAATCGGGGCGACCTCCTCTTCTGGCATTAACGAAATGGCGAGCCGTGGTCCTAAGAGAGCTCGTCTGCTCTGGACGCCTTTCAATAAACACTTTTCCCATACCCCCCCCCGTTGCCTCAGTACCAGAACAAAAAACCTAAGGCTCCTATTCCTATTCTGCGGGAATGCACCCGGCAGCGGAACACATAAAAATTGCGAGATCTCATTGGAAAACGGGGGTACGGATTTACGGGCCCATTCGAGCGCTTACTAGCGGTAATTCTTCTTATAACCTCAACAACACTAAACAGGAGGGTTTTGTTTCACTCTATGTTTCGAGGCTAGGAAAGGTTCGAGAGTCACATTCAACGGGCCTTGAGGGGCCAAAGTTAGGCTGCGAGCGTCGGTCAATCCGGCCGCTTTCAGCTGCTGGAAGCAGATGCGCACCCGACTATTATTGTAGTCAGTACGTAAATTGTGATCGAGGTTTTCGGCATAGGCTTTCCAAAAACCAGAACGCTCCTCGGGTCCCCCTGCAAGGAGTATCCTCGTGATTTCATAGGTAATGGGGCAAGTCTCGGCTTGTTCAAATTTATCCATGTGAGCGTGGGTATAGCACGTTTGCGGACTTTGTGGGGATTGCTCTAAGGGCAGGCGTTTGGAGTTTGCAATAGACGGCTTAAACGGCACTAGAAGGACTTAAGCAGTTTGAGAAAAGACGGGTACAGCCTCCGATTGCCATGCGCGCTCAAGTGGTCGCCGTCAAAAAAAAGAGGAGTTACGCCGTCGAAAGCCGAGCATTGCGACGACGGACAAAGAATGGGAAAAGTGTCCCAAACCGCTAAATGGGGATGACGGCGAACTAACATATCTAACGTTTCCATTACTGGCCGCCTAAGATCTAAAAGGAATTCCCGCGCCACTTCAAATCCGCCTGCACACGCCGAGTTGTTGGAGTTAAATCGATCCGCGCACCGGAAAGGAGGCGATTTAAAAACTGGCTTAGGGGCGTCAATTACCACATGCAACGAATTCTGCTCAAATCTTGCGATTAATTGATCAGCCTGAACCAAAATAGCAGCTCGTCTTTGGGCCGAATCTTGAAGGTGTCGTTCTGAATCGATAGCGGTTTGTGAAATTGGTTTCCATTGATCGCACAATCGTATCGTTCTCAAGGAGGCTAAAAACACAACATCTCCTGGGGAGGCACGCCGCAAAATATCTGAAACCGTCTCGTCAATAAATCCCAAACAGTCCCTCCGAGCCTCCGCCATTAGATTGACTACCGAACAGCCCCCTTTGGAATACTGCTCGATGACAACTCCTTCTTCGTCGGAGAGTTTTTGTAAAAGGGTTGAGTACGCTCCGGCATGAGAATCTCCAAAGACAAATACTTTACGGCCAAGGCGACTTGGAGAACTTGGGGACTCGGTGCTGTTTTTTTCAGGCCAAGGTAAGGGATACCAATTACGTCGGTCCTTTGTGACGCTCAGACTTAAAACAGGTTGGGCCTTAAGCACTCCTAAGGTGAAAAAAGCAGAAACGGATATCGCGATTGCGCTGGCCAACACGATTTGCCAGGCCGGTTGGCTATTCACCACTCCCCACTTACGAACAGGTGTTTCCACACCGTAATAAGACAACACACTAAAGAGGAAAGTGAGAAAAATCGCCGCTGAAATGGCCACTGGCCCCTCCAAGCCCACTGTCCAACGAAACAATACGAAAACTGGCCAATGCCAAAGATAAAGTGAGTAGGATAGTTTTCCAATGAAGACGGAAATTTTATTTTCGAGAAGCCAAGCCATAGAAAATGATTTTGCCGATCCACCGGCCACTCCTGTTATTGCCAAACAGGTTCCAAGAACCAAAACCATGGCCAGTGGAAAAGGGAAGAATTTCGGAGAAGAAAACCAAAATCCAATTCCGATCAACAACAGGCCCAAAAGCAGGCTGATCCGGCTCACGAGAAGGTGCCCTTTTTTTTGTTGGGAAAGGACCTGAAAAAGGACCGCTCCCGAAGCAAGCTCCCAAAATCGACTAGGAAGAAGATAGAAGGCATTGTCTTGCACCAGTGCGGTTACTCGTGCCGAATGCCAAAGCGATGCCAGAAGGAGCAGCGGCAGAAAACCTTTGGCAAGCAGCCCCGTGCCCCCTCTCCTTCCCCTCCCCTTTTCCAAAACAAAAAAGAGGACCGGAAACAGGAGATAGAATTGCTCCTCAACCCCCAACGACCAAGTATGGGTAAAGGGATTAAACTCGACTCTTGGAGAGAAATAGCCGTCGTTGAACCAAATCAACGCCAAATTACTTAAGCCAAAGAAGGCAAAAAACCCGGTTTTAGTCGTTGCCGTGCTTAGCCAAGACTGAGGAATAAACAGCGAGGACAGCACGGCCGACGTCAGCAGACAAACGATGAGCACTGGATAAATTCGCAAAAGCCTGCGGGCGTAAAACGTGGAAAGAAAGCCTCGCAGGGAAGAAAGGGACTCTCTAGAAAGACTGGCGCTAACGACGTAACCGGAGATTACAAAAAACACGTCTACACCGGAGAACCCTCCGGGCAAAAGACTGGGATCGACATGAAACACGATGACCGCAATGACAGCGAGCGCCCGAAGGCCATCTATTCCGGGCACATACCGTTGCTTATAATGCGTTAATTCAAATCCGATAGCTGTCATTTAGGACCACTACTTTGAGTTAGACTCATTTTTTTCAACGACATCAAAAAAGGTTCGGATTCGCTGGGCGTTGGCACCCAAATCCCCTTTTCCATCCCGAGATTTGGATCGGATATCTAAAATCGTACCCTCCCCCTCGGACTGAAAACGCAAAATAAAGTCGTCTTTAAAGTGGAAGAGTGGCGTTTCGGCATAACCTTCAATCTGTGTCCTTTCATCATCCTCTCTAGATAGGGTGATGTCCGGGCGGGAATGAAGCAGAAGGAGGGTTCGTTTATAGTTTTCTATTGGGGTGCCAGAAAGTCTCTTAGATTTAATATCCGGATAGTAGCGCTGAATTGTCTTTTTTTGCTCCTCAGAGAGAATGAAATCCCGATCTCGATTTTGCGCAAACTCAAGCGCCTTTACAAACTCCGGGGGGCTAGCCAAGTCGCTGGAAACATCGTTGAGGGGAGGGTATTTTGAAGACCTCAGTGACTGGCCCAGAAGTATCAATGGAATCAATAGGGCTAAGGCCCCAAGGGGGTCTCTTTTTCCCGCTTTTCTTTTTACGCATAAAAGGAGCGAGGCGGCTCCGCCCAAAAGTCCAAAAAATCCCGCAAGAACCATAAGAGAAAAACCCATCATGGGCTGCATCACTCGCAAGTAGGCGAGCAATGGTCCGGCGACTGCTAAGATCCCACTAATTGCGCCAAATAGGTTTCTCTTGGTCATTACCCAGCGAACGGTAGTGCATGGCTTGAACGGCGTAAACCTGCCTTATGCATTGAGGGCACTTCGAACGTACGTTTTTACTGCGGCTAGCTCAGGGCTGAGCCCGGTCACTAAGCTAAGCTCTAAACCGCAATCGGCTAAGGCAGATACCCACTGAGGAGAATTGAGATCCAGTCCTTTGGTACCGGCCATTGCTAAGTTTATTGTAAGAAGCCTTTCCGCAAGTCGGCCTTTAGCCATTAGCGGAGTATCCAAAGATTTGGATGGTTGAGGATTCCCAATTCTGGAAATCGACGCAAGGGCCTCGTAGACGGGACCAGGAAGGAAGACAATTTGGCTACGTGGATCGACCCGCTGCCGGCCTGCCTGAAGTTCCGCTCGCAGTGCAGCAGCAGTCTGAGCCACGGAAAAAACAAGAAAACAGTCACGCTTTTCCAAATCCATACTGTAGCGAAAGCTGAGCTCGCAGAAAGGTTCACCGACCGCTAAGGAGCGACCGAGACCCAGTCTATTGACTTCGCTGGCACTCAGCCGAGAAAGCTCGATAAACAAGGACCAGAAAACCGCCCCCTTTTCCAATGCCGGGAGCTTAGGCAATAGTTTGGCTTTAGCGATAAGACGATGAATCGCGGCGACCGATTGGTCCGCTGAGGCCTCAGCAAGAAAGGCTTCTCTACCTCCGGATAATGTTTTGGTGCTCGAGGCAGTCACACGAGGCAGGAAATAGCAGACGCGTAGTATCTCAAGACAGCCTTTTTCGATCTGATACCAGTGCGTTGTGGAAAGGCTTGTATACGAAAATAGGCGACACAAGGGCATTGATAAAATTTGAAACCCAACAAGCAATTCAAGGATAAGGTCCTTGCGCAACTTCATGTCATCGACCACATACTCCACATCACGACAGTCCTCACCGCCGATTAACCTCCACCCTAAGACCTCAAAACCGCGCGACGAAAACTGTGTCCAAAGCCGAAAATCGTCGAGGGAGCCCAACCAAAGCTCACCAAGAAAAGGATAGATCTTCTTCAAACGCCGATGCCTCTGTTCTAAGTTCTGCAAGGTTTGAGTCGAATCCTTGGAAAGGATCACCGCTAGATCGATATCACTACGTCCCGGTAACCAGCCCGATCCGGCCAATCCGCGGCGTAAAAAGACCGAAAGGATGTTAGGTTCTCGAAGTACCAGTAAAGAAAAATGTCGGATGGCGAGATGATAAAGAGCGACATAAACTCGACCTAAAAGAGGAAGATGCGCAGTCCGAATCACAAAGTCGCGAAGGTTTAGAAATTGGGATCGAAGACGAAATATTTGAACGGAAAAACGTGAAGTTTTCCCAATGAACCAACCGAGCAGCCACCCCTTAGTCTGATCCAAGCAGAGCGTGCCCCCTCGCCATTGAACATTCGTTGCCTTGCCAAGAATCTCCGCACTCCCAAACGGGAAGTCCGTCTCGACTTTAAAGTCACCACGGGTCACAAACCGAGGAATTTCTCCTCTGGAAATGGAGTGAATGCGGTGGATGCGATAACCGTAGCCAGTAAGCACCGCGACAATGTCTCCCCGTTTTAGTTTATGCGGATCGACATGAACTACCTCCAAAGTGGCGCCGGGCTGGATAAGATACCGCATGCTGGCCGTGACGGCTGTGACCTGAAGTTTCTGCCCTTGCTTGAGCTTTTCGCTAAGGATGGAATGGATGGCCCGCTGCACCTGAAGATCTTGCGGCCAGCCTTCAGCGATCTTCACATTATGTTCCCATCCTGAACCAGGCCAGAATCGGCAAGGGCGGTGAAAAAAGATTCAATATCCCGGCGTATTTCAGCCGCAGGCAGAGTGTAATAGTCTGCGATCCCGGTAATCACTTCCTCCAGAGAGCCTTGTCCCAGAAGTAGAGCTTCAATTACCAAGCAACCGGCTCCCCCCACCAAACGCCAGGTTCTGCTTTGCATTTCAAAGATGCGAACAAAATCCGGATAGAGCGCGAATCGAACGCCGGGCGCAAATCGCCAAAGCTTTCCTGCAGCGCTAAAATTGAGCGGCCGATCTCCCGAGGCTAAAGCGGCTCCTATTGGGGAACGTTCTGTTTGCCCTAAAACGCATTCCACTGCGGCGCCAGCGATATGAAAGGCGCGCACCAGAGGATAAAGCAAATACTCGAAGCGCCGATGGTCTAATATTTCCAAAAGCCACAGACGCTTGTTTAATAACCCGGGGTAGTAACCACCGAGAACTCGTTTTGCCCGGGTCTGAGGAAAATATCCATCCCATTTTGAAAGAAGGCCAAAAGTGCCTCGTCCCTTTTCAAAAACGCGGCGAAAATATCGGCCTGCCACCAGCGAAGGAACTTCGGTGGTGGCCACTGCGGTATCTGTGAATGCCAAAACAAATCCCGCCTGCAATAGGCGAAAGGAAAGGTCAGCATCCTCACAATCACCTAGGGCCTCATCGAAAAGGCCACAGTGATTTAGAGCTAATCGTCGATAGGCGCACGCTCCGGTGGCAATAACGGGAAAGGACGGATCGGTCGATCTAGAGTGAGCCTGTCGCTCGTGAAGCTTGAGTTGATAGCGTTGTAGGAGGGACCCCCTACCAGAAAGTTTAGGCACCAATTGCCCCTGACAGGCACCAACCGTCGGTGGTTGCATGGCTCGAATGACCGCCGACAACCAACCAACACTGAGTGTGGTATCCGCATCTAGGAAAACAATGAGATCGCCCTGAGCAGCGGAAACGCCGATATTACGTGCCCTGCTGCGGTTTTTCGCATTACAAAAAAGCAACGTTACCGGGTAACGGCGGGCGAGCACTGAAGTTTCATCATCTGAAGTGTCATCCACAACAATAATTTCAATCGTGTGGTCATAATGTTTTTGTCCAAGAACCGATTCAATACAAGCGCCCAATGAACGGCTCGCATTGTGGGCAGGAATGATTACGCTTATCAGATTTGAATTGGTGCTTGTCACCGGGCGAACCCGAAGGCAGGGCTGGCGCCGATGAGTCCCGCCTCCTGCAGCTCTTGAAGAAATCCAGTAACGTCCGCTATAGCCTGTGCCTTGGGGAGCCGGTACATTCGGCTGACATAATCACTTAAGGCGCAGACTCCATGCCCCCCAAGCAACTGTCTCCACAATTCACTTTCCAAGTTGGTAAGAACAAAATAGGCACTGGAATGGACGTCAACTACCACCACTTGATCGCCAAGATCTCTCCAGCCAACAGAAACACAGGCTGAGAAATCATCGGGGGTGGCTCGTCCCTGCGCCAGTCGTCGGGGACCACGAATCTTCGGCGCTTCCATCCCACCCCTTCTTTCCTTAGCTCATAAAAAAACAATCAAGTTTCTCTGGAGATTGCAGCGTCGGCTTTTTATATTCTTTAGGCGGCGGCTGGACTTCTTTGGGGTCTGAATCAGCATCCGGAACGATCGCCAACTCAAGCGCCTTACTCTCAGCATCCATAAGAATCTCCGTGGAAAAATTTAACCCTGATAATCGCAACAATTGCCCGTTCGAGCCAGTCATGGCGCGTTAACTTCTTATGCGGCTCAAACCGTTGGTGAAATTTTCAGACTGTGGGAGAATAGGGGCCAAAGCCTCCGCACAAAAACCAATGGCCTATAATAAACCGATGAGGTGGTTCGCATTTTCACTTTCGCTTTCCGTTATTCTTTTTTTCAGCTGCTCGCTCAATACCTTCCGCCCTCAGTTAAACCTAGTGGTGAGTGTGGGGGAGTCTAGGGATTCTCAGATGGTGCGCCCAAACCCCGCACTCAGTGACCTTGACTGTTTTTTTGTGGCCGCCTCAAGTTCAGCGCTCTTGTTTCCCTCGACGATTAACGTTGCCAACTATTCTCCCTCTTGCCTTGGGTTAGATCAGTTTGTTGCTGAAAAAGCCTATACCTATTCCGAAATCATAAAGGGAGCCTCCTTTGCAATAGCGGCGCGGGATTCAGCAGATTTCACCATTTTCGGAGTAAAAACTAGTGGAGGAAGCTGCGCCTCTACGGCGGCGGCAACACTAGCCTTATCCCCCAGGCCCAAGTTGTTTTCGGTAGGAAAAAAAATGGGCGTCAGCTTAATTTCGGGAACTGCCGTGGTGATACCGGCAACCTACGATTCCAATACAAGCACCAACCTTTTGGGCGGATGCCTAAAGCTTTTGGCCTATTCGGGAAACGCCGGGCTCACGAACGGGACTGTTGTCCTTTCCGGAATTAATGGGGGAATTCCTCCCACAAGTGATCTGGGGGGAACCATGCCGCTCCTGTTAACGGACTACGTGGGCATCACCTTCCTTCTAAGCCGAGCAGTGAGTACGGGGGATCATCAGAGGATTGATTTTGTTCACCCGTTGGCAGCGCAGTCAGATTTGGACCAATGGACTTCGGTAAAGTTTTTTGTGCCCAGCGTAACCGGGGGAAACGCCTCCCCAACGGTAAATCCAGATTGCTATAAAACTGAATATGTTGGCGGCGGCAACCAAGTGCAGCTTTCCTTTTTCCAAGGAGGAAGAATTCCGAAGTCCTGGGTAGTTCCAGGCAACATTATTGAGGGAGGCGGGATAAGCATCACATTCTCTCCCAGCTCAATTCGAGATGTGGTAACGCCCACGACTAGCGGTGTCAGTTTTCCCTTTGCCGTGCAGGTTTCAGTGGTTAGTTATGACTCTTCTACAGCAGGGTCCTGTTCAGGCCTTCGCTTTGGGGCTCCGATCCAGTTGTCTTTTTTACCCTAGGGGGCGTCAAAAAAAAACGCTGGCAGATAGTTTGAAACTCTCTGCTGAGCGCGATAAAATCTCGTTGCTTTCTTTCCGTCCATTTCAATGTTCGCACCAGAGTGTAAAACATGGCAGGCCGACTCCAATTAAAGAGTGTGACCAAAGGCTTCTTTGCTCATAATTTTTTAGGGAGAAAAAAACGAAATTCCTACCGGCCGGCGATCCAGGATTTCTCTCTGGAGATGAACCCGGGGGAGATTGTCGCCTTAGTCGGAGAAAATGGCGTGGGAAAGACGACCGCGCTCAAAGTGGCCATGGGAATGTTCCGACCAGACTCAGGCCACGCCTGGCTCAATGGTAAACCAGCCCACCGATGTCACCGAGGGGCCATTGGAATGATGCTGAGTCATCGGTTCCTCTATCCCTCCCTTTCGGGATTTGAAAACCTTGCTTATACCGGTGCGCTCTTTTGTATTCCGAACCTCCCCATGGCCATCAAAGAGTCTGCACTAACTTGGGAGCTCAATTCCTTTTTAAATCGTCCCGTTGAAGAATATTCCCAAGGAATGCGCACCCGTTTAGCCCTGGCCAGAGCCACGCTGACACGGCCTCAATTTCTATTTTTAGATGAACCGTTTGCTTTTTTAGATGATGAAAAATCACTTCCCTTGGTAACCAAAGTATTGCGAAATTTGGCAATCACGACGCTCATTGCTACGCCTCAGAAGAGCGGCGTAAAATTCGCTGATCGTATTTTGACCTTATTGAGCGCGGAAATTTTTTCAGATCTTCCCCAGCTAGATTCCCAACTCAGGCGTGCCTAGACCCCATTCCAATAAATGGCCCGTTGAGGTTCGCCCAATCAGAGTTTTTTTGGCTCCATCAAGTAGCCCAAGCAGTCTTGGCGAATATTTCGATGATTAAGCGTGAGCATTGCTGGGATGAGCGTCCGGGTGGTCACAATAGAGTCCCCTTGCAAATGCAGCAACGAAAGGGGGTTTCTAGCTTGGTCTTCCACTACCAAAGAAAGCGTAAGGGGAAGTATTCGGCTTTGAACTCGTCCCAACGGAGTTCCCGCGGGAAGTTCAGAGAAATTAAGCAGATCTAGATCGCCTCGCAATAACAGATCGACGTCTTGAGAATTTATCTCTCCCTCGAACGCAAAATTGGTTTCCGGGGGAATTACTATTCTCCCCAAAGTCTGATAGCCGTTAATGTCGCCAGCCGCGATAGAATGGCTGGGAAACCCGGATAGGTGCCAACAGGCATCTAAGAAACTGGCTGTGTGCGCTACCCCAGCAGGCAGACCCGACAATCCCACTTCAAGCGTAACGGCCGGGGTAAAACGGGAGAAAGCGTGCGTGAGAGTTTCTACGGGCTGATCGGCGTAGACTACGATTCGTCCAAAGAGGGAGGCCAATCGAATATGGTCTGTCTCCCATTTAGAAACGCAGGCGTAGTAGGGATTTCTTCCGCTGTTGTTATGAATGTCGATGGCGGCAAAGACGTTTTCTTTTTTGGCCAATGAAACGACTTCCCGAGCCCAGTCCCCTTCAGGTCCCCCGTAGCCGTCCCAGATGCGATTGTAGTCAGGTTGGTGGCTCAGTTTTCTTTGGTTTTCCCTGGCCGCCTCTACATTTCCGATAAAAAGGATGAGATCTCTGGGAATAGGGCGATTGTTTTCATAATAGGGTTTTAGCCACTTTTGCATTGCAAGAAAGCCCGTGTGCTCATTGCCGTGGAGTAGGGTAGAAACAAAAAGAGGTGGGGTCCTGGCCCCTTTAATATGGAACAAGGACGGCTCTCGTAAACGTTCCGCCAGTTCAGAAATATCTAAATCAAAAAGTTCCCAGGGAATTTCGTTGGTGTCACGGATCATACCGGCCATTCATGAACCGGAAGCCCCGCCTCTTGCAAGTCAAAACAGCGACTCACCATTGCTTGAAAGTCTAAAACGTAAACGGAAGCGTACTATTAGCCTAAGAGATCAATGGCCTAAAATCTGGGGCCTTTCTTTCCCAATAGCGAGACCCCTTCGTCTAAGGCAGGTTGTATTTGCTTCGTAAATACTGCCCGACAATCATAGCGTCGACCATAACTCCTTCGTAGACCATGATTTCAGCAATCTCTATGTCAGTGGAGCCAAAATTGGAGTTTGCTCCAATATAGAGGACGCTGGAGGTAGGACCAAATGGAGTGGAATAATTGGCGTTTATGGGAAGGATCGTGCTCCCGCCGAAGCTGAGATTCATCGGCCGATTCCCTGTGTCGGTGAAAGTTGCCTCAGCTAAGCCCCACGAAGAAAA
>JAYVQZ010000004.1:0-12708 GCA_043776735.1 Deltaproteobacteria bacterium
AACTCAAATGGCTTCGGTCACCACCACAACAACGGCCAGTACCTGGGCCGCTGGCGGAGACATGCTCGCCCTTAGTCAGAGTGGAAGAGCAATGTCCCAGAATGGAAATCAAATGGGCCAGAACACAACGGTGGTGCGGGGTGCTCAGGTGGATAAATGCCAGTTCCCGCTGACAGCTAAGACTCCGGCTGCGATTTGCTACGATCGCAAAAACAAAGAAGTCTCTTGTTATTCTAGAGCCTCAGCCCGTGTAGTCAGGCCAAAACCTATCCTCGCAAACGCCCAAGGTATACGAGATGTGACTTCGCGATCTCAGCTGGCTAACGCCTGCAAGTAAAACGGGAAGCAGACCCAAGCAAGACACGGACAAGATAGCTACTTTGGTCGAGACTCCCGGGCTTTAGGCCCGAGAGATCGTAGTCTATTGATTTGTCACAAGTCCCGAAGGGACGCGACGGCAATCTCAGGCGGCGTTCCTCGCCGACAAATTAAGTAACAAGGACGGTTGAGGCTCCGGGGGCCGGTCTCGTCGTTGATCGGAGCCTTTTGTCGCTACGATCGCCATGGCTTTGCCAACGTAAAATGCCTTCTGCGCCGTCCGCTTCTGTTAGTAAAAAGGGCGGGGTTGCTTTCTAGGCGTTTGGAGCCAATTGATGAATGTGAAGCCTAAAACGTTTCGAGCGGCGGCCGATTCTTCTTTTAGCAATCAGTCTTCAACGAGATTTTATTTGACCGAACTGCGTCGAAGGCTGAATTCGTACGGCGTTCTTTTTTACTAGTTTTTACTTGACGTGTTTTTCTGTCGCAAACAATCAGACTCAGTTCGCACTTCTACAAGTAACTTCTTTTCTTTTTAAATCGGCTCAGCGAGCGTCCTGAGGACAGTTCGAGCTGTTTTGCGTTTTGGTTTCTAATTGCCGCACTGCGAGGCCTTCTGGAACGCCAAAAAAAGCCGTGATATGTATTTTTCATGAACGTAGAAATACTCCATCAACAGGCGATGTCTCTTTCTAAAACGTACAGACGATCAGAGTCAGAGCTACTTGGAATTCTCTCTGAGATGTAAAAAAAGGATGCGTTCAGAGACCTTCAATATCCCAATTTGTTTGTCTACTGCACCCAGGCCCTGGGGCTCAGTGAAGCGCAGGCTGGTTACTTTAACAAAGTGGCCATCAAGTCTCAGGAGGTACCAGCACTGCGTGCTGCCATTGATAACGGCACGCTTTCGCTTTCTCAAGCAAGAAGAGTGGCTTCCGTGATCACTCCTGAGAACTCATTGGAGTGGATTGAAAAGGCCTCAACGCTTCCGCAACGAGAACTAGAGAGGCAAGTGACGGTTGCCAATCCTAAAGCGGTCATCAGAGAGAAGATTAGGCCTGTGGCTCCACTGAGGAGTGAGCTTCGAGTGGGGATTTCATTGGATTTGGAAAAGAAATTGCAAAGAATTAGGGAAGTTTTGGCTCAAAATAAAAATCATACAGTCACCTTGGAAGAAGCTTTGGGTGAAATGGCTGAGCTATTTTTGAATCAAAAAGATCCTGTGGAAAAAGCGAAAAGGGCCAGACCAGTTAAATCGCTGTCCTCAGGACGTTTGACTGCGGCAGTTCGCCATGAAGTCAGTCGACGAGACCAGGGAAAGTGTCAGGCTACGTTACCCAACGGAAAAAAGTGTGGTTCGCCGTTTTGGGTAGAGCAGCACCACATTCAGCCCAAAGCTTATGGCGGGCCGAATATTCCGTCCAACCTCATCACCCTTTGTTCCCAGCACCACAAAATGCAACACCATAGCACCGAGGCAACTCGATCAGTTGAGGCTCCCGAACCTTCGGTCCGAGAGATCAGGTTTAGTGATTTGTCACGAGCCACTACGTAGCGCGGCGGCAATCTCAGTCAATGAATAACTGGGGGCGGGAAGGATGATGTCTCCGGACTGCACGTTCTTAGACGCCGATGTCTTCGTTCCACAATTCCGGATGCTCTTTGATAAATTTGCGCATAAGCGCCAGGCAGGTTTCGTCTTTGACGATTTTCAATTCGACTCCGCGGGAGCGGACATAGGCTTCCGGCCCCTGAAACGTTTCATTCTCCCCAATCACAATCTTAGGGATTTTGTAGAGCAGCGCCGTTCCGCTGCACATGTCACACGGTGAAAGCGTCGAATAAAGAGTAGCCCTTTGATAATCACGGGCTTTAAGGCGACCAGCATTCTCTAGACAATCCATCTCGGCATGTAGGATCGCACTGCCTCTTTGAACTCTTCGGTTGTGGCCACGGCCTACAATTTTTTGGTCCAGCACTAAGACCGAGCCAATTGGAATTCCTCCCTCGCGCTCACCAAGCTTTGCCTCTTCAATTGCCGCATTCATAAACGGATCCATTAGGCACCCTCTCCTTCAAATTTGCTCATCATTCCGTAATAGACCCCACCAGATACCGCAAAACCAACAAACCACGCGTAATGATAAAGGCCGCTTATAAACTCGGGGACTGCCTCCTGCGGCAGGGCCTTAATCGTTGTTAAAAAGCCCGGCACATTGGGTAAAATGCCAAGACATAGGGCTAGAATTGCATTGCGGTTAAACCCGTCGGAATACCAATAGCGTCCCTCTTTTTTATAGAGTTCATCGACGAACAGTTCCTGTTTCCGAACCAGAAAATAATCCACGATCATGATTCCACCGATCGGTCCTAATAAACTGGAATAGGCGATCAGCCAGGTGAAAATGTAACCATTTGGATCCGCCATCAGTTTCCAAGGGAAAATTAAGATACCGATGATCCCAGTTAAATAGCCGCCCATCTTGAAACTGATTTTGTCGGGCGCCAAATTAGAAAAGTCGTTAGCTGGACTCACAATATTGGCAGCGATGTTGGTGGCCAAGGTTGAAATAATCACCGCAAGCATCGCAAACGTGACCAAGATCGGAGAGTCGAATTTGGCGGCGAGCATCACAGGGTCCCAAATCGGAGATCCATAAACGATAGCCGTGGCACTGGTCACCACCACTCCCACGAAGGCAAATGCGGTCATAGCCGGTGGAAGTCCAATCACCTGCCCCAACATCTGCGCCCGCTGGGAAACCGCGTAACGGGTGAAGTCGGGAATATTGAGTGAGAGCGTCGCCCAGAAGCCCACCATTCCTGTCAGTGCCGGAAAGAAAAAATGCCAGAAATCCGCTGACGATTGAAATTTAGAGGGCGTGGCTAGGATTGGCCCTAACCCTTTTGCCGCCCACAGCGCCCAGCAGAGCAGCGCTAAGGCCGCAAACGGCAAAAATACCGCTTTAAAAAGCAGCAACTTTCGAATGCTTTCAATTCCTTTGTAGACGACGAACATGTTCAGACACCAAAAGAGAAAGAACGTAATGGCAGGTCCGGTTTCTAGCCCAAAAGACATAGGGAAAATGTGCGGCAGAACCGCAATTCTGGGCACCCAAATTTTGAGAATCTGAAAAAGGGAAAAACCACCAATCCAAGTCTGAATGCCAAACCAACCGCAGGCCACGATCGCGCGAAGAAGAGCGGGAATATTAGCTCCCCTAATTCCAAAACTGGATCTAGCAAAAACCGGGAACGGTATCCCATAGCGGGCCCCGGCATGCCCATTGAGGACCATGGGAACCAGCACGATGGCGTTTCCCAAAAAAACAGTAAAAATCGCCTGCCACCAGTTCATCCCCCCTTCAATCAGCGAACTCGCCAACATATAGGTGGGAATGCATAGACTCATGCTGATCCAAAGGGCCGCGTAATTCCATACGCCCCACGTTCTCTTCTCTGGGGAAACTACCGCGAGATCTTCATTGGTGTAGCTCATAGGCTGAGATCCTTTTGCTGTGATTAAATAAGAGTGTTGTCTGCGTAACTGGAATGGAGTTCATACGGAAATGGCTCTTTGGAGTCATATAACGTCATGCATTCCGAAACCGGGCAAACGGCAACGCAAAGATTACAGCCGGTGCAGCTATCGTAAATGAGCTCAGCCACTTTTCGACTCCCCTTGGTCCTTGCGGCATCGGCTACCTCTTTAAGCACAAGAGCGTCGTATCCTGCATCGTCACAGGCCACGACACAGATGTTACAGCCAGTACAAGTAGCCTCGTTAATGGCGACCTTTTCTGATTTTGACTGCTTAAGCAGATAATCAAAGCTGGTGACGTTCTTATAGAGTTCACCAACGATATCGTTCACCGAGGCAAAGCCCATTTGTTCCATGTACCCGATGAGCCCTTTGTTCATTCCCTCAATGATCTTAAATCCTCGGATCATAATCTCAGTGCAAACCTGCAACTGCCCGGCACCCATCAAAAGGTATTCCACCCCTTCACTCCAGGTGGAGATTCCGCCGACTCCCGAGATAGGAAGGCCCGTGGCATTCTTACATTCGGCCACACATTTCAAACCAATGGGCTTGACCGCATTGCCAGAGATTCCCCCGATAGCCGTATATCCGTTTACCGAGAGGTGCGGCACCTTTTTATAGATATCCACGCCGATGATTCCGTTGACGGTGTTAATGACAGTAATCGCATCGGACCCTGCCTTTTTAGCCGCATTGGCCATCACGCTGATGTTGGTCACATTGGGAGTGAGCTTGGTGAGGATGGGGACCTGGCTCGCCTGTTTGGCCGTGCGCACGATGTTGCTGACGATAGCGGGGTCCTGCGAACAGACCGCCCCCATGTCTCGCTCCGGCATGCCATGAGGACACCCTAAATTTAGCTCCACGGCGTCGCAGCCGACGCGATTCATATCTTGGACAAGCTTTCCCCACGCTTCCATGTCGTGACCCGGCGCCATGACGGAGCCAATGATCATCTTCTTAGGGTAGCGTTTTCGCAAAATCACCAGCTCTTCTAACCAAACCGAAAGTTTTCTGTCGGTGATGAGCTCGATATTTTGCATCGCAATTTCGCGATTCCACTTCTTCATCGTCTGAATGCGGGGGGCGACGTTGATGATAGGCTCTTCGACTGGGCCAACCGTTTTGACTATGGCAGCTCCCCAACCCGCATCAAAAGCATCTGCCATCAGTTTTCCCGTGGCAGTAGGCGGAGCCGAAGCCACGCACCAGGGATTTTCCATTTCAAAGCCAAGAAATTCTGTCTTTAATTTTTTTGAAGAGTTCGCCATCTTTGCCACCTACGTTCGTTTTTTCTCAACCTCAGTCAACGCCTGGTCAATGGCGGTAAGCAACTGATCGCACTGAGCGCGTGTAATCGACAAAGGAGGAGCCAAACGAACCACGTTTCCGAACAAGCCGCCCTTCCCAACAATAACACCCTTCTCCCGGCACAGCTCCATCACCAGAGCGGTTTCCGCTGAGGCGTATTCTTTGGTTGTCCGATCTTTGACCATCTCAAATCCCAAGAGTAATCCTCGACCGCGGACGTCTCCAATGAGGGGATGGTTCTTCATCATCCCTTTGAGGCTGTCCATCAGATAGGCACCCATCGCTCGGGAATTTTCTATTAGTTGCTCGTCATGAATAATATCCATCGTCACTTTGGCCTGCATGGTTTGATACGGGTCGCTGCCAAAGGTATTAAAGAAAAACTTCCCCGTTAGTGAATCCGAAGATTCTGTTTTCATCATCACCGCGCCTATCGGAGCGCCATTACCCAAACCTTTGGCCATGGTGATCATGTCGGCATCGATCCCAATCTCTTTGGTGAGAAGGAAGTTACTGCCGCAGCGACCGGCGCCGGTCTGCACCTCGTCACTTATATATTTACCGCCGTACTTGTGAACGATTTTCGCCACTTCTAAGAAATACTCATTGGGCGGAGTGATAAAGCCACCTACGCCCATCACTGGCTCGGCGATAAATCCTGCAATCTTTCCATGAGTCGTGGTTTGGATCGTTGTCTCAACATTTTTGGCACATTCCAGAGCACAGCTCTTTGGCTCTTTTCCAAACGGACAGCGGTAGCAATAAGGCTCCATTGCCGACGTGGTGGACGCCGATGGCTGCGCCCGAAAGCGCCAGGTATTATGGCCGCAATGAGAAAGCGCTGCTGCCGTAGACCCATGATAGCTATGGCGAAGATTGACGATGACCGTCTCACCCGTCACTTGTCTGGCCGCCATAAAAGCGGCTTCGTTAGCTTCACTCCCAGAATTGGTAAAGAAGACCCTGTCAATTCCAGTAGGCGCCTCTTTGATTAACTGTTCGGCAAGTAACGTGGCGTGCTCGTTCAGAAACAAAAGGGTCGTATGCTGAATTTCATCGGATTCGAGCATCTTTAGCATCGCCGCTTTAATGCGGGGGTGATTGTGTCCAGCCGAGATGCAGACGATACCTCCGATGCAATCAAGGTACTCTCTCCCCTTTTCATCATAGACGTGCTGCCCTTTGGCCCGCACCAATTGCAAAGGCTCTTTGTAGTAATGGACAGCGGTGGAGAGAAAATGCTTTTTTCTCGTTTTGAGGATCTCTTCGGTAGAAGTACTCATCTTTTATAACTCCGTCAGTTGGCCGTAGGTCTCAGGACGACGATCGCGGTAAAACTGCCAGAGATCGCGGATCTCTTTCACTTCGTCCAAATCGATGTCGGTGATCAAAAGTTCGTCTTTGTCTCTGGATGCCTTATTAATGATCTTCCCTTTCGGGTTCACCACATAGGAGGTGCCGTAGAACTGCCCAATATTCCACGGGGCTTCCGTTCCCACACGATTGATCGCGGCAACGAAATAACCGTTGGCGACGGCGTGAGCGGGCTGTTCGAGTTCCCAAAGGTATTCCGACAGACCAGCCACCGTGGCCGAGGGATTAAAAACAATTTCAGCACCGTTTAGGCCTAAGCAACGAGCTCCGTCTGGGAAGTGACGATCGTAACAAATATAAACGCCCACGTTTCCATAGGCCGTTTTAAACACGGGGTAGCCCATGTTTCCTGGCTTAAAGAAGAACTTTTCCCAAAAGCCCTTTACCTGTGGGATATGGTTTTTGCGGTACTTACCGAGATACTTTCCGTCGGCGTCGATCACTGCGGCCGTGTTGTAGTACACGCCAGTGATGGTTTGTTCATAGATGGGAACCACAATCACCATGGAGTGCTTTTTGGCATACTCCATCATTAGCTTTGTTGTGGGCCCATCGGGAATCTGTTCGGTGAGTCCATACCACTTAGCATCCTGAGAGGGGCAGAAGTACGGGCCGGTAAAGACCTCCTGCATGCAGAGCATGTTCACCCCTTTTTTGCCCGCCTCATCGATGTAGGCAATGTGCGCCTCGGTCATCCCCTTGCGGTGCTCCTCGCAAGGGCGATCGGTGGGAAGCTTACTGGCCATCTGAATGAGGCCCACTTTTACTGGTCGTGCCATGACTACTCTCCTTAGATTGAATCGGCGTGAAATTTAGTTCGCGGCAAATACTTTCCAAACCCTTTTCCTACTAAAGCGCGCCCGTTATCGATTGCCACCTTGCCACGCAAGAGGACAGTTCTTACTTTCCCTGTCACCTGCCACCCTTCATAGGACGAATAGTCGCAGCGCATGTGGTGAGTTTTTGCCGAAAGGGTGTGCTGTTTCTTCGGATCGAAGATCACCAGATCCGCATCGCCTCCCACCGCAATGGTTCCCTTACGTGGATAGAGGCCAAATATTTTTGCTGGCGCCGTGCAGTTGAGCTCCACAAAACGATTGAGGCTAATTCGCCCTTTACCGACCCCTTCGGAATACATCAACTCCATGCGATTTTCGATCCCTGGGGCCCCGTTGGGGATTTTTGAAAAGTCATCTTTGCCGGCCGCTTTTTGATCCAGGCAGAAGGGGCAGTGGTCAGTAGCCACCACGTGGATTAGCTGCTGCTCGATGCCATGCCACAAAGCCTCTTGGTCTTTTACTTTTCGAATGGGTGGGCTCATTACCCATTTGGAACCTTCAAAGTCCGGCCGTTCGTAAACAGAATCATCGAGCAGTAAATACTGCACGCATGTTTCCACAAGCACGCGTTGGTTGCGCTTGGTGGCCTCTCGTACGCGGTTTAGCGCCCCTTCGCAGGTCATGTGAACCACGTAGAGCGGATTTTCTCCGGCGTAAGCAATATCGATAGCGCGCCCAGTCGCCTCAGACTCGACGATCTCCGGTCGAGAAAGTGCATGATACTTGGGCGCTTTATTTCCTGCTGCGCGGTTTGCCTGAATCAGGGAGTCGGCCATATCGCCGTTTTCGGCATGGACGGTAACTAACCCGCCCCACTTTTTCACTTCGTTCATGAGACCAATCATTTGGCGATCGTCAATCATGAGCGCTCCTTTATAGGCCATAAAAGTCTTAAAAGAGGGAACTCCCTCTTTCTCTATGAGATCGCGAATTTCAGAGCGGGTCTTCTCGTTAAAATCCGTAACCACCATATGAAAACCGTAGTCACCGGCGGCCCTACCCTTGGCTTTTTCATGCCATGCATTAAGTCCCTCTTTAAGACTCTTTCCCTGAGTTTGAAAAGCGAAGTCGATAATAGAGGTCGTGCCCCCGTGGAGAGCGGCAAGGGTTCCCGTCTCAAAATCATCGCTCGAAAACGTACCCATGAAGGGCATGTCTAAATGGGTGTGCGCGTCGATTCCGCCTGGAAAAACATAGCATCCTGTAGCGTCGATCATTTCATCGGCCCGGCCAGTCCCCTTTTGAGAGATGGCCTGAACCTTTTCCCCTTCAATGAGGATGTCCGCTTCAAAAGTATCAGTGGCGGTAACGACGGTTCCATTGCATATGCAAATAGTGCTCATGTTTGCCTCACCAGATATTGGAGTTTTTATTCCATCGTTGGATGGTCACTTTGGTGTCTGTAAAAAATTGCATGCTGCCCGCTCCATGGGCCTTTACGTCGCCGAAAAAGGAATCTCTGGCGCCGCCAAAGGAAAAGAAAGCCATGGGGGCCGGGACTCCAATATTTAAACCCAGCATCGTGGGGGCCGCTTCGTAACTGAATTGCCTGGCGGCAGCTCCTGAGCCGGTGAAAAGTGAGGCCGTGTTGGCAAAGGGAGAGCTATTGATCCAGCCAATGGCCTCATCCAGACTCTTGGCTCGGGCTAAGCAGACCACGGGTCCAAAGACCTCTTCGCGGGCAATTCTCATTTTGGGAGTTACGCTGCCAATAATGGTGGGTTTTAAGAAATAGCCGCGGCTTAAAGAATGGCTTCTGCCATCCATAAGGATCTCAGCCCCCTCGTCGGCGGCCGATTGAATGAGCCCCTTCACGCGATCTACCGAGGCTTGGGAAATCAAAGGTCCCATCTGCGACTTGGGATCACTTCCGTCTCCCACAACCACTTCTGCGGCGTACCGGAGCATCTGTTTTTTGATCTCTTCGTAAACCTCGCCGACAGCGATCACTACTGAGCCAGCAAGACAACGTTGTCCGGCACAACCAATAATCGATTCCAAACAGGTTTTCACCGTGTGATCCATGGTGGCATCGGGGAGAACAACCATGAAATTCTTAGCGCCGCCGAGCGCTTGCACACGTTTTCCCGTGGCACAGCCGGTTTGATAAACGTGTTTTGCCACCGGAGTGGAACCCACAAACGAAATGCCTTTTACGTCGGGATGAGCGCAAAGCGCGTTCACGACGTCTTTACCCCCGGCCACCAAATTCATGACCCCGGGCGGGAATCCGGCTTTTTCGATCAGTTCAAAAATTTTCAACTGGGTGAGTGGCACTCGCTCACTGGGTTTAAGAACAAAAGTATTTCCGCTGGCTACGGCAAAGGGCCAAAACCAAAAAGGGACCATGGCGGGAAAATTAAAAGGGGTCACTGCCGCAAATACGCCCATCGGCTGGCGAACGGCGTGGGAATCGATTCCCACGGCAATGTCTTCGAAACTTTGGCCCATCATAAGCGATGGAATCCCACAGGCCGTTTCCACCATTTGAATTCCACGCCGAACGTCGCCCCTGGACTCCGACAGAGTCTTTCCATGTTCCTGCGTACAGAGCTTTACCAGCTCCTCAAGATTTTCTTCCAAAAGCGTCTTAAGGCGAAAAAAGGGCTGGACCCGATCGATAGCCGGCACCCGACGCCAGCCGACAAAGGCCTCTTTTGCCGCTGCCACGGCTAAGTCCACGTCTTTGGCGGTGCCTAAAGGGCAGCGTTCTAAAACCTCTTCCGTCGCAGGATTTACGATATCCACCGTTTGGGACCCCAGGGAGGGAACCCATTTGCCTGCGATGTAGTTCTTAACCATTTTTCGACCCCTTGCCTGCCGCTCAAAGCCGGCGGCGACGACTCCTAGCGATTTAACCCCAAAGGAAAAAGACTAGCACCACTCCCCCCTGCTTTGCCAAAAATTGTAGCCCGTCTCGGATGGCCGCTGATCCCGTAGATCTTTCAGACCTTGAAAAGCGGGGAGGCGGTTAGGAGCGGATCGCTGCATTAATGAGCTTGTCGAGTGAGGCAAGGAAATTAGAATGGTGCTTCTTTTCCTTTTTTTTGGGGCCTAAATTCAGGGCCCCTCTTTGGCGAAGCTCATCCATCAATCCCCGGGTCGCCATGACGTCCCCGATATTGTTCTCATCGAAGATTTTCCCTCGGGTATCTAATGGTCGGGCCTCTTTCTTCAGGCACCGTTCAACCAACAACAGATCGTTGGTCACCACAATATCGTTCTTGGTAACGTGCTCAATAATCCAGTCATCCACCGCATCAAAATTTTTGCCGGCCACGATGGGAACAATCCAATCTGCGCGGGGAAGAATCAAGGGCACATTGGAGACGGTATAGACCTTAAGCGAGTAGCGCTTTGCGACACGATACGTGTCTTCCTTTACCGGACAGGCATCGGCATCAATGTATACGTCTGGTGGATTCACTTGGAAATCCTTATCACAACAGGGGTAAACTAGCCGAATGAAACTCATTCTAGCTTGGCTAATCCTAGTTGCTTTCACTCCAGGGGCGATAGCCGCAGACAAAGAGATAAAAGCCCATGCCGGGCCGGTTTGGCGTCTCCGGTTTTCGCCAGATGGACTATTCTTTGTCACCACCGGCGGTGAAGGGGTGGCCAAGATGTGGTGGACCGACTGCCTTTGCAGTCTCACTAGTTTTAAGCACGACAAAGCCGTTCAGGTTTATGATGCCGACTTCTTCCCTGACGGCCGGGTAATCAGCACGGGTCTAGACGGATCGATTTACGTTTGGTTTCGAGAGACCGGAGCCAAATTAAAAAAGATTGAGGGCCACACCGAAAACGCCCCCCGAGTCAGAGTTAGCCCAGGGGGAAAGACCTTTCTAACGGCAAGCTCGGACGATACGATCCGCATTTACGATTCCCAGAGTTATGAGATCGTAAACCAGATAAAAACCAAGTCACCCGCCGGGGCCCTTTGGGCCGGCGACCACAACGAAAAACTCTTCTGGGCAAGTCTGGCGGGGCTTCAGCTTTGGAGCCTAGCAGACAAGAAGATCGAACATACCTTTTCTAATTCTGCCTATTATTTTGCCGTCGAACCTGCAGGCCAAAGTCAGGTGCTTACCGGAGGCAACAGTTCCCAAGGGGCCCAGCTAAAAATTTTGAACGCCCTTACGGGCGAAGTGATTCGCACCTTTGAAGACGTTCCCGGCAGCTTTTGGCAGCTTTCTGTTTCTCGGGACGAAAATTGGGTGGGCGGCAGCACCTTGGGAGGAGCCACCTACGTTTGGGATCGAATGACAGGAACTCGCGTCTTTACCAGCGATGAACGTTTTGGAAAAACCCTCTCGCTAGATTTTGTGCCCGAAGGACGGGCCCTGCTGATTGGAAGCAATGACGGAATCGTGCGGGTGGCTCGCTTTTAGCTATTTGCGCCGCCCTTGCACCATCCATTGCGAGAGTTCAGAGAAAAAATCACCGAAAGCGACAGCGCATGATCGCTTGGAAACTAACGACGAGCTTGCATTGAACTGCGATTGGAAACGAGAATGATCCGGATTTGACTGGAACGAAAAGCTATCTCTTTCCACCTCATGAGGCGCAAACGCCAGCCACGGTCCCGCATGGAATGGAGAATCCGGATTCTTTCGATCGTGCCCCAAAGTGACACCCTTCGCATACTCCCGATCGCGAACTAACAGTGAATGGTTCGGTCCCCACCGAGATCCCGGAAACCACTCGATCGCTGCGGGGAAGGAAGTCCCTATCAAATAAAAAGTGAACGGGGTTCCCGGCCTTCGTACCGCCATAAATTCAACAAAAGTTCGGTGGAAGATCGTCAGCCCCCACCCTTGGCTCAATACGCGATGAAAAACGAGCGTACGCCCCGCCAAAACCTCCTGGGAGGGAACTAGTTTTTCCAAAATTGCGAACGAACGTTGCGGGTTCATTCCTTGAAAGCTATCGATGTGATTGAGGGGCACAGAACGAAAAGAGTTCTGGGCTTGCCCTTCCCAAGGCAAAGCCAACAACCCCTCTGAAATGAGATTCGTGCTCACTCCGAAATTTAAAACAAAATAGCGATCGCTGGGGTAGAGCTCTTTTATCCGGCGAGCGTAATAAAGGCTACGCTCAACAAGAGACTCTGGCAGTTTGGCCGCACGGACGGGGAGGCTCGACCAAAGCAAACACAGCACAGGCAAAAAAAGAAAGGGCGGAAAGGAAATTCGTAGACTAAACATAGGGCATTTTACATTAACCCAGTAGCAAATAAATAACTAGTTCCTGTCGGGAAACGCTCCGCGTTTCCCGACAGGAACTAGTTAAGAAAGAAAACGGGGAAGCTTCATGAAAAGG
>JAYVQZ010000005.1:0-3230 GCA_043776735.1 Deltaproteobacteria bacterium
TTGCGATTTTTCCGGGCTGGAAATAATATTGATCTAATCCCAACTTGGTTCGTATTTTCGCAATGTCATCGATTCGACGTGCGTAATGGTCCACCACGGGTGCCGCTTGCGCTCCGAAGTTCCCCAATAGTACCGCCCATAGAATCCACAACTTTGTCATGATCACTCCCGATTTAAAGTTAAAGGAAGGGCGGTCTCTCAATGAGGGACCGCCCTATTTTAGAATTAGTTGTAATACCTGTAGTAAGAGCCTCTGGAATAAGTGCTCCAACTCACCGAGTAGGAATAGCTGTACGAATAGGAGTACGAGTAGCTATAGGAATAGCTATAACTAGGCGTGTAGCGAACTGGCACGTAATAGTCGTAGCTGATCCGTCTCGGGAGATAGACGTAGTCGTAGTAATCGTAATCCACGTAGGTGTAGCTCGACCAGTAGCGGCCGTACCGACTTCGGTAGCATGCGGGCGTTGGCCGATCCTTGTCCGTCTGACTTACGGTCAACTTTGTGATTCCCAGTGGCGCCGCCGTGATCACCTTCTCAGAAGTCTTAGCCAAGAGCGCGTCTGCTAATTTTGTTGAGGCCACGTCTGCACCTGGCACTTTTGCGGCCTCGGCTAATGCCGCGAGTTCACTTTTCACTTCACTGGCATCGAAAAGTTCGGAATTGCCGTCCTTATCGACTTTTAGGAGCAATGTTTTTTTTCCCTCTTTTTGAGTCAGACGATCGGCTTGGGAAAAGAGATCCTCGCCCCCCATAGCGACCAACGGTAACACCACGCTAAAGAGCGCGGCCAACAAATTCACTTTCATGGTACCTCCACCAACGGTTGATAATTACGACGGGTATCCCATCTAAACGCGGTGCTCCAAGGAGTTCATCTTAGTCGGTGAGATACCGTTGGCAGGGCTGCCAAGAAAGGCTTGAGGGCTGTTTCCTTTAAAGGAAGGTAAAGACCTACTTGCCCAAATCGACTCCTGTTATCCATTGACTGAGTTTGCCGTTGCGTCCGTCTCCGGACTTGTGACAAATCATGAAACCAGATCTCTCGGACTGAAGGTCTGGGAAAAATGAGCTCTTAGAATTACTCTTCGGAGTTTGAGGAACGATTCTCTTCAGAAGCGGATTCGTTATTCTCATTGGGAGGAGGCGCCTCCCCGTCTTCTTCTGAGACAGCGGCTTTTGCCGGTGCTCGTCGTTTCCGCCGGGCCGGCGTCGCTGCGGCTTCGTTTTCAGAGTCCGCTTCGGATACAGCGGGTATCTCGCCACTGTCACCTTCTAATTTTTGCGCCTCCACAGGCTTATCTAGAGAAGATTCTTCCCTGCGATTGGGCTCAGGCTCTCGTTGGGCCGGAAGAATGGTGGAGTCCTGCGCGGGGGCGGACAAATCTCGAGGTGGCTGGGCAAACTTTTGAAATCGTGATGAGGTGACGCTTCGACTCAAAGAATTCTGTCGCGCCGATGGAGACGAGATGTGCGCCTGATCAGCACCGGGGGAAACCGATGACGCCGGGGAGACTCTTGTGCCTGAGGAAAACCCCCACCAATGCGATTGGGATCCCCAGGCAAATAACGTGGCTGCGACGACGAGAAAACCCACAGGGGCAACCCACCGGGGAGTGGGGGCCTCTTCCGGCTGCTCCCTACGAGGGTCGTCACTAGGGAAAATTTCTATTGAGGCGGAATCCGAGGGGCGCATCATCTCCCTGGTTGATCTCTGAATGAGATCTTCAGGCTGAATTTCCCCAAGTTCAATGGGCAGCGCCTCTTGCACCAGACGGTCTGCCTCTTTCTCATCAATTTGGTTCCTGCGATCGCCCTCTTTCGGAGGGGCTAACGTGGGGATGGGTTCGGCGGCGTCCCATTCTTCACGGCGCCTGTCGAATTCTTCATACTGCCAGAGCATTTTCCAGGAACCGGTCCCTTTAGGGGCATCTGGATCAATTTTCAGGGCAAGATCATTGCGACGAATAACCCCCTTATCCAGAAGTTCACTTACTTCGGAAAGGGCAAAAGGTCCCTTCGTGCTCTTTTGAACGAGAAGGATCCAAATACGATTCATCGGACTCATTGCACGTCTCATCGGTAAAATGATGCAAAACGTTGAGTCTGAAGAACTAGGGGAAGAAGAACTAGGGGTGGGTTCCTTGGCTCCGCGCAAAAAGTTAATATTTTGCGTGGAGCCAAGGAACTGCAATCTCAGTCCCCTATGGCAGCTGGCGCTACCAACCCGCTTTAGCGCACACCGGGACATACCCCGGCGACATATAGCAGTAGGAGTACCCAGAAACATCGGCCCCGGCCACAGCCAGGAGTTGACGGTTCAGATCGATAGAGATCATGGCAACCCCCGCGTAGGGAGTTTGGCCATTCCCCCTAGCAGAGCCTCCCGCCAAAAGACCGGCCTTCCCGCTCGCTGGTACGGTGGTAAACGGCTGATTCACCGTATTGGTGAGGGAATACCCCGTACTTGAATTTGTGAACGTGCGCCCGGCGTACTGTGCTGAGGGGTTGCCATTCACATTGGCTCCACCGGCGATCAGCAGGTTCACGGTGAGATATTTACTTAGGTACGTATTGGCCAGTGAAACAAGAAGGGTATCAATCTGCTGGCTCACACATACTGGATTCTTCAAGCAGGCACCTTCGGCCGAGCTCAAATTTGTGGTAACGGAGGCTAGACTAGATTTCAGCGCGGAAACTTTGTTGCTCGTGGGCGATCCGGCAATGGTTGCCGCCCTTAAAACTTCCTGCTGCTGAGCAGTGGTTCCAGCTCCCGCGTTAGGGACAGAAGTTTGGAGACCACAACCTACTAGCGGACTGAGTAAGGCGAGGACAATGGTGAGATCAATGATTCTCTTGGAGCGGTAATCGTATTTCATAGGCGTTCCTTTCAAGTTTTTTTGGGGGGATTTCCCAGATCACGTAC
Organism: Deltaproteobacteria bacterium; assembly: GCA_043776735.1. Taxonomy (GTDB): domain Bacteria; phylum Bdellovibrionota; class FAC87; order UBA2466; family UBA2466; genus JBGSST01. The sequence continues at coordinate 2,928 of JAYVQZ010000005.1, forward strand.
CGCTAAGATTGAGAGTAACCCCAGATCCTGGAAAAAGTTTGGAGGGAGGGAAAACGTGCGGCTATCAATCATCCTCAGCGGGACATCAAGACCATCGCCCACCAAGGTAAGTAATTGATTATTATATACGTTCCATCGTGAGACAGAGAGAGCAAGGCACGGGCGACAGCCTCATTTCTCCTCTAAACGGTATCCGCTTCCATAAACTGCAGCGATCTTAATCCGTTCCCCGGCCGCTTTCTTTATTTTTGTGCGCAGGTGGGAGATGTAAGAGTCGATGGTCCGATCCAAAATTTCGCAGTC
>JAYVQZ010000006.1:0-3214 GCA_043776735.1 Deltaproteobacteria bacterium
CTGCAAGAGCTGCTGGGGCGCTGCTGGCAAACCCTTCCCGCCATTTCCCTGCAACTGACGGCGTATTTCCTCATTAGCCGCAAGGTATTCCTGACCCCGACGAAAAATCTCCTCAAGTTTAGGGTTCTTTTTCACTTCGTCCGAAGGGGTGGCTGGCGGTGGGGCGACCCCTTGAGTGATGGCCGCAACCGCTAGTTTTCTCAACCGGAGAAACGCCATTGCCTCTTTATATTGAGCTGGTGAAATAGGCTGAATTTTTTCGTCGACTAAGTCTAATAACAGATGTTGGAAGGTTTCAAAATTCTCTTGGACAGTTTCGGCAAATTTGGCCAATTGTTCGGCATCAAGGTGCCCTTCTTTCGCCTTTTTAAAGAGAGGCTCTAGGACTTTATCGATCTCTGTTTTGTGAGCCGCAAGTCCCTGAAGAAAGTCCTTTGCCGATTCCCCTTTAGGAAGTTGGGTATAGCTGAGTCCGTCGCGTGCCCTTTGGCTAGGAAGTGAACGCATTCCCACTCTCGCTGCCAGCATTGACTCAAACAGCTTCTTTGCTTTCTCGTAGTCGCCATCCCCTGAGAGTTTTGGATACCAGTGCACTTCCATGTATCCTGCGGACATAGACGCATTGCTGATAGCCTCGGGCGATTGAGAATACCGAGCCATTAGGGAAACACCCCGTGTATTTCCGTCGAAAGGTGGTTTTAGGTACTCGGGTAAAGGAAGCAGTTCGCTTCCAAACGACGACTTCCAAGCTGCGTTCATCAACTTAGCCGCTTCGGCGTAGTGAGTGCCGCGTGTTAGCCCTGGGTTGGAAAGTTGGCCTAATAAAATTTCCACCCGCGTTAGGTGGTCCAACATAGCTTTGGAGGTGCCTTCCGACGTGGGGCCTAAGGGAAGAGCAGTCAGCAATTGTACCTGACTGCTCGGCAAGTCAATATTGACTAGGGCTTTTTCAGTCGCCTGCTGCGTGCTCGGATCTTTTACTTTTTCTCTAGTGACTACAACGGTTCCAAAATCGTTAGGTAACGACTTTAGGTCGCCTAAAACCGCTTGTACCTCGTCAAGGGTTGAGGCCATCATTTTTTTAAACAAAGGGTCAGCAGGGTTGGTGGAGTTGGTAAGTGAACGTCCAATTTTAGATTCAACCTCGGCTATCGCTGTTTTACTCTTTGCTTTCTTAGCGCGTTCCGCCAACGCCTCTAAGACCTCGCACACTACAAAATGCTTTTTTAGTTCCGAAAACCAGAGGGTTCTGTTGCGTACAGGGGCTGTCACCGAGGGGGCCTTTGCTAAAACCTCATTCAACAACGAGTCGGCGATCTGGGGGTTCTTCACTAAACAGGCCTCTTGTTTGAAGACCTGATTGAGCTGATCCCGGTGCACGCTATCTAACGACAGAAAGAGTTGGATTAACCCCTCATTCATAGCGACAGGTTTACCGCTTTTGCCATCTGGGCCTTTGGGAGTTAGTTGGAAGAGCGCCGCCGAAAACTTGGCTAGATCATTTGCCCGTTCGCTTGCCGCTCCATCCCCCCTTCGAAGTTCTTTGCAAAACTGAGCGCGAAGTACAGTAAGCGCTTTTTTCTCTGACCCGGCGTAGAGGGGGCTTCCCTTACTCACTTCGGCAACTCGTTCCGCCTCCGCTTCCAACAACAGGCTTTCTCTGGCGATAGCAGCAGCCAGGATCGGAAACTCTGTTTGCCTTAAGCGATTGAGGCTAGCATCGGTATAGTGGCCGTTTGCCTCTGGCGGAAAGACAGCTTGGCGCAGCTGATTAAAAAGGGTGGTGTCCTGAAAAAGTAGGTCCCAGCCAAGGCTATGGCCTGCTACGGTTCCCGACTTAAACCAGGATAGTTTCTCTGGCATTTTGACAGGCTGGCTTGAATTGGCGCCATGGCGGCCACTGGTGTTCCATAAAAACGATTTTTCCAACGCCGATACTTTGCTCAGATCTGGAGAGAAAAGAATTTCATCCAATTCCACCAATGTCCTTTGACGTTGAGTCGCACCGGGGAGAGTTCCTGAGAGAAAGAAACGCTGATCCTGGCCGATAGGAAGCAAACAGTAGGGGTAGATCTCCCCTTTTCGTATAAAACCCGGTTTTGTCGGTAAAAACTCGTGGCTCGCTGGTTTTGCCTCCGCCAGTGTTTTACTAAAAGCCTCGTGCGCCTCTTTGCTGCTGGCAAAAAGGCTCCGCACGGCATCCTGAGTGACCTTCGCCGAATCTGCGGTTTTATCTGTACCGCTGCAAAGAAAGCCATTGTTCACTAACTTAGTAATTGTGGCAGTCTTTGCTAACCAAAGTTGCAATGCTTGGCTCACCTGCCAGGTTTCCGAAATCGTGACCGCTCGTCTTTCATCCAGCTTAGGAGCTGACGCCTGCTTGGCGGCCTCTTCCTCCGCTAATTTTTGTTGGGTAAAGTGATCCGGCCTCATCGGACGAAGGAACTTAGTAAACTCCAAGAGAGTCTGTTCCCGGATTTTTCCCTCTAGCCCTGGGCAGGCATTAAGAGCCTCAAGATCGGCTACCGCGGTGGAAGGATTTAACGGAATCCCGTGGGCCAGAAAGTTTGCTAGGGAGGCTTTATCTTTGGTACCTGCAACGTTTTCCAATAAAAGTTGAGTCACCCAAGGGGCTGGAGAATGGCCCTGCGCCGTTAAAAATTTTTGCGCCTTTGCCAAACTGTCGGTAAATGTTTTGGGATTGGTCTGATCGGCGTCCTTTAGCAGGCAGAGCTTAAGCCTCAAATCAGCCAGGTATTTGCTATCGTACGATTCGGGTATCCCCTCGCCGATCTCTTTATTGGCGGCCCGCCATAGCTCGACTCGTTTGCGGTAGGTGTCCGAGAGAAAATGCTCTCGAAAGAGAAACGCATCTGCCAGAGAGTCTTTTTTTCCTTCGGTGCAAACCAATGACTTGGGAGCCTTCTCCGCCATTTTTTTCGGATCGGCTAGGATCTCTTCCCACGAGGGAAGGGCTTTAGCGGCGCGTTTCTCTCTCTCCTGATTGAGGTACCTTTCTACGGCGCGTTCAAAACGATAGGCTACCTTATAATCGTTGGGATCATGGTCACTCACCACGCGGTGGCGCTCCAAAAATAGGCAATAGGAGAGCGTCTCAATCTGATTATCGGTCATCCTTGAAATCTTTGGCCCAAACGATTTTGCCAAACCTGCCGTGAAGAGATCCGTTTTCAGGCTTGTCGGGGTAAATTGC
>JAYVQZ010000007.1:0-12619 GCA_043776735.1 Deltaproteobacteria bacterium
AGCGTTTGAAGAGCTAGATGTTGACGCCATTCTTGAGGCAAAGCCAGAGCTTGTCCTGGTGGATGAACTTGCCCATAGCAATGTTCCTGGCAGCCGCCATCCGAAGCGATATCACGATGTGAAGGAAATCCTTGAAGCAGGGATTGATGTCTATTCGACGATGAATGTGCAGCATTTAGAAAGCCGCATCGATCTTATCCGACAGATAACCGGCGTTCCCGTAAAGGAAACGGTCCCCGATTCCTTTTTTGAAATCGCCGACCAAGTTGAACTGATTGATCTTCCTCCACCCGAACTCATCAAACGTCTCAAAGAGGGAAAGGTTTACCTTGGAGAAATGGCCGAAAAAGCCATCGAGGGTTTTTTTCAGGAAGAACACCTCTCCGCCCTACGCGAATTAGCCCTTCGCTTCACTGCCGAGGTGGTCGGCGGTGAGCTGCAGGACCAAATGCTGAGAAAACACATTTCAGGTCCCTGGCAGACGCGCGAAAAGCTTTTGGTGGCGATTAGCCACAGCCCTTACTCAAAACGGCTGATCCGAGCTGCCAGAAGAAGGGCGGCGAGTCTTGAAGCGGATTGGATTGCCCTTTATATAGATAACGGTGAGCCACTCAACGAAGAAGACAAGGCCATGCTTCGTAAGAACATGGACATGGCCCGTGAGTTGGGCGCGCAGCTAATAAGTGTTAGAGACACCGATATCCCTTCTGCCATCCGGCGACTTGCCGAGGAAAAAAATGTAACTCAAGTGATCATGGGGCGCCCTGACAGGCGTTTCTTTCGCGATTTGCTCAGTGGGGGAACCATATTGGATCGGCTGGTGCGAGAGACCAGTGAGATTGACGTCCACGTTCTGCGTCAGGTTCGAAAGCCGAGGCTAAAAAAATTTTCTTTCCACTTACGGTTTCCAGCTCCGCCAGACGAGCTTTCGCAGTACTTCAATACCTTTTGGCTTTTCGTTGCCTTGGCCGTTGCCAGTGGGGTTATCGAGCCAGTCCTTAGGTACCAGGCAATCGGTTTTGTTTTTCTCCTCGCCGTAGTCGCGGTGGCAACTCTTGCTGATCGAGGGCCGGCCATCTTCGCTGCGGTCCTCAGCGCAGTGATCTGGAACTATTTTTTCATCCCTCCCAAATTCACCTTTTTTATAGCTGAAATTGCCGACGTGATGATGTGTGTGGCCTATTTTTCTGTGGCTATTGCTGCAAGTTTACTGACGACTAAAATTAACCGGCAATCCCAGGAACTTAAGACGCGAGCTCACCAGACGAGTCTGCTCTATGATTTCAGCCGTGAGCTCTCTAAGGCTTCCGATATCGAATCCATTGTTTCGGTGACCCATCGCTTTATAGGACGTTTTTTGGGAGGGCGGGCAAATATCCTCGTTCGAGAGGACGATGGAACCATACGAGATGCCGTCGGCTCTTCCGACGCCCTAAAGCCCCTCGACGCCAAAGATTATGCAGTGGCTAATTGGGTCAATAGTAATGGCAAAAGGGCAGGGTTAGGCACGGAAACGTTGTCAGGCAGCGGTGTGTTTTGCTTACCTATTCGAGGAATGGGTGGGGTTATTGGAGTCCTAATGTTTTTTCCCAAAGAGAGTCAGACATTATCTGTTGAAGAGGAAACTACGCTTGAATCGATCGGTGCGAGCATTGCTATTTCCATTGAGAGAGAAAAATTAAAGTTTAAAGCAGAGGGGTTACGCATTGTTGAGGAGTCCGAAAGACTTTATCAGACAATATTGGATTCTGTTTCGCATGAATTGAGAACTCCGATTACGGCTATTATGGGCGCAGCCTCGGCGATGCAGGACCCAAAGACAGGCAAAACAGTTGAGAATCTGGATTCCCTCACCGAGGAAATTTTGAAGGGAACCCATCGGCTTAACCATGTGGTGGAAAACTTGCTCGATATGTCTCGAATGAGCGCGGGGCAGCTGATTTTGCAACGAGATCTAGTAGAACTTACCGAAACGGTGGAGACTCTTGTTGGAGAGTGGAAACTGTTTGACCAAGTCGAAAGTCCCGTGAAATTGGACCTGCAGGAGGGGGTGTATGCGAAGGTCGATACTAAATTGCTGCGTAACGCTCTAGGTAATCTGCTTCGCAATGCTCTTATGCACTCTCCAAAAGGGGGCGAAATTACGGTGAAAGTCTGTAAGAACGAACGCACTCGTACCGCGATCGTTGAGGTGTCGGACACGGGTAAAGGAATTGCAGAGGCTGATATCGAAAAAATATTTGAACGATTTTACCGAGTGGCGGGGACGCCATCAGGCGGAATGGGACTTGGACTTTCGATTGTAAAAGGTATCGTGGAGGCTCATGACGGGCGGGTTACAGTAGCAAAGCGAGAAGATTGCCCTGGGTCTGTCTTTCGAATGACTATTCCCCTTTGGCGCGAAAACATTCCCACAACATGAGTCAGGCAAAGAAAAAAGTAATGATAATTGATGATGAGGTCTCAATCTGCCGATTTCTTCGGGTGAGCCTTGAGGCTAATTCTTTTGAGGTCTTTGAAGCCCACACGGGGCAAGAGGGAATTCAAGAAGTGATCGCAAGACGCCCTGACGCGATTCTATTGGACCTGGCCCTTCCAGACATCAGTGGTATGAAGGTTCTAAAAAAAATTAGAGAATGGTCAAAAGTTCCCATCATTGTCTTAACCGTTAGGGATTTGGAGGCTCAAAAAGTCGAGGCGCTAGACCTCGGGGCGGACGACTATGTCACCAAGCCGTTTGGCGTCCCTGAACTTCTTGCTAGATTGCGGGCAGCCATTCGCCACTCGGAGAAGACACAGGAAGAGCCAATCTTTAGATCTGGCCCAATGGAAATTGATAAGAGCGCGCGGTTAGTACGGATTCTGGGTACAGAGGTAAAACTAAGTCCCACGGAATATGATCTGTTACGGGTTCTTGCCGAACACGCCGGTAAAGTAGTGACACATCGGATGCTGCTACAGGCGGTCTGGGGACCTAACTCCACTGAGCACACGCAGTACCTAAGAGTCTATGTGGGGCAGCTTCGCAAGCACCTAAGAGTTAGCAACGAAATCCCTGAATTAATTCGCACCGAATCCGGTGTGGGATACCGATTGCTACTTTTGAGTGAGGAAACGTAACATGAGATCAATTGCATTCGTCATAGCTTGCTTCCTCTCAATAAATCTTCTTGCTGCAGCGGAAAAGAAGGAGGTTTCCTTCGGCCGATTTCTGGATGCCTATTACGGTTTTGATTTTAACCAGCCCACCGGGGATCGGCAGTTTACAACGGGGGCGGTACGGCATAACGAGTTTTCAATCAACCTGGCCCACGTTGACGTTCGCTTAGAGAAAGAAAAAGTTCATGGACGTCTGGCCCTTCAGGCGGGAACTTCTGTCTATACCAATTATGCTGGGGAAAGCCGGTACAATCCAGCGAACCGGGCCCAGCTTGCCGATGTGATGCGACACATTCAGGAGGCTTACGGCGGTTATCGCTTAACCGATAACCTATGGATTGATGCGGGGGTTTTCTTTTCTCATATCGGCTCGGAAGCTTTTATTTCAAAGGATAACTGGAACTACACAAGGTCGCTTGGCGCCGACTTTACCCCGTATTACCAAGCGGGAGTTCGCTTAAGTTACCAGTTAACCTCCAAATGGTCGGCACAACTTCATCTATTAAATGGTTGGCAAAATATGATTGCCACCAACAGGGACAAAGCCCTTGGCATGCAGCTGGTGTTTCGCGCAAATGAAGATCTTTCGTTTACCTACAATAATTTCATTGGGAGGGAACAAGAGTTTCGATTTTTCAATAACCTATTTATGAACGCAAAATTCTCCAAAATCTTTTCCATAGTATTGAGTAGTGATGTGGGGTTTCAGAAGAAAGCCGCAAGTTCCGCCTATTCCTCTTGGTTCGTAGAGACATTGCTTGCCCAGCTTCGCCTCTCCGATACTCTCGCTCTTGGCGGACGCCTTGAGTATTTTAACGATGCCGATCAAGTCTTGGTTTCCACATCAACGGCACATGGATTTCAAACCTTTGGAGCCTCTGTGAACCTGGACTGGCAGCCAGATTCTTCCTTCATGCTGAGGAATGAAATTCGTACGCTATTTTCTCGAGATTTGGTGTTTGCAAGTCGGAGTGGTCGGGTAGCAACCAACACCCTCTTGGTGACGTCTCTCTCGATTGCCTTTTAAATAGATCTATAAGTTTAAAACGGCTTCGAGTTCGTTAAGTGAAAGCTCGCCTTTTTTAACTTTGTCACGCAGGGCGTTTCTTTGTAGAGCGAGAATTTCTCCTAAGTAAGGAATCTCGGAAACTTGCGGATCATTGAAACGTCCGTCTAAGTAACGAAACGTAAATTTCTTCAGCTCTTCTTCTGGCATACGCTGTGAAAGGATTTGTTCTACCCAGGGGATTTTTCCCCACGGCGGCTTGAACTTCAGATCTTTGTTTTGCTCTGCTATTTTTAAATAAATATCAAAGGAAGCGGTCCAGGCGCGCCATTCATTTAGAAACTGCAACCTGAGGCCTAAGTCCGCGTAGGCCTCGACGTAATGGTTCAAAAGATGCGGAGGACGATCGATTAGAGTTGCTGGGTTTGAATTTTGTAGTTCTTCAATCGCTCTGGCCAAAATCGCAAAGTCGCTCTCGTCCTGTGCAAGGGACTTCATCGCCCGGTGGGCGAGTTCGTGCACCAATAAAAAAAGATCTTCCCCATCGCCTACCAATTTCGGATTTATTCCGACGTGGTGGCTATTGCGGTGCACTCCGGCCTTTTGGGAACGACTCCAAAAAATGATATTCACTGGCCGAATCTTTGGGGTGCTTAGTTTGATCAACTTGAGAACAGACGGAATATTGGTGTTGGTTAGTCTTTGAAACGCCAAGTGCACATAGGCCTGCTGCCTAGCCCATTCCATACGCTCGAGGTCCAACTCATTTTCAAACCCTCCTTTGTTCGCCCTTTGCTTATAAGCCTTTAACTCCTTAGTCCACTGGGGATAGGTGTCGTGGAAGAACCGAGCCCTTGCCATGGTTTGCCCTATCTCAGCGATAGCAAGAGCTCTGTTTTGTTCAAATTGATTCCACTCAAAGACAGACGCCTGGGCAGAGGGGCGATGTGAATTGAGTTGGAGCAAAGGATTGAGCAAGGATCGGGACTCCCCGGCCCAGACAGAACTTAGGGTGAAAAGCAGAGAAAGAAGAAATCTTTTATTCACTGGATCGCTCGTATCGTTGTAATCGCTTTTCAAATTGGGACGCCAATGAAAATTGTAAACAACGAGCGGTCTCCCCGATGGGAAGGGTAAGAATGCCACGAGTTCCTTCCTCTTCGTAACTAACAATTTGAAACTCATGATTGGTTAAAGATAACCAAACTTCCTTCACGTCTGGAGTGGAGTCGCCACGGCTGATTAGCTGCAGACTTTTTGGTTCGATCGGATTCACTAAGGTAAAGAAATAGGTGGGAAGCCCCCCCCTAAACATCAGTTTCATTTGCGGGTCAGATTTAAAGCGCTTCTCTGTACCTTCGGTAATGCTGAGCGACAGTGTGGGAAACGCGGTCCAATTGGGCGCGGACAAGGACCTGCCAGGAACGATTGCCCATTCTACGGAAAAGGGCGTTCCTCTAAGAGTTTCAATGACAGTGTTTCCTTCTAAACGCACGGTTTGAATTCCCTCTCTCAGGGAGGATCGTAAAATAGCGGCTGTCCAATGAGTGCGAGCGGCGTTCCACCTGACATCGCCGCGGAAGTATTTGATCAATACGGCGTGGATCAGGTGTTGGTAACAAGTTGACGTAGCAGCCTCAATGTCCCCCGTTTGTAACTGATTCCGACTAGGCGCAGTAGGTATTGAGGACCCAGCCAATATTGGACCGTTGTACGCCTCGCCATTTCCCATTTGTGGAGCCGAACGATTGGGAATTAATTTTTGAGGATTGTTTTTGTAAGCCGAAACCGTAGGATTTGAAACCGTGGCAGTACGATCCGGCGACACTGGAAAACAGGACGTGAGTGCTGAGGCAGATAAAACAATCACCATCAATCGAAAAACCAGGTAGAGAAGGCTTCTTCGAGGCGCTTGCATGCGGAACCTGTAGCACAAGCGTACGAGTAAAATACAGGAAATTGGGAAACCTAATGATGGTAAATGGATTTAAAATGGATGCCGAGATAGCGGCAATCGATTCTTGGATTCGTCAGAATCAAATTGAGTTAGCCAGTCATGCCTTGCTGCAATTGGTGAAAAAGCCGATTCCACGCCACAAGAAAGTTGCGGTTGCCGCCCTTTGTCGTCGATTGCGATTGCCGCAAATTGGAATGAGATTGCTCCACCCCGTCGTACGTCCCACACGCCCATTGAAACAGCCGTCAACTCCCCAAGAGCAAGCCGAATATGCGGCACTCCTTTACCGTTTAGGGGCCACAGTAGAGGCCAGATCCTTACTGACGAAAATCTGTCCTAAGACCTTTCCCAAGTCACAGTTATATTTGGCCTTTGTTCTGGTGACTTCTTGGGAATATGAAGCGGCGGCAAAAGAGTTAGAGGGGTATCTCGCTCGAACCGACCCAGACTCCTATGACGCCTTGGTGGCCCGCGTGAACTTGGTAGCGGCGCATGTGTACTGTGGCCAGCACAATGTCGGGGCAGAGGAATTGTCGACTCTTCTTCGTCAAGTTCGCTCCGAAAATAACCGTTTACTAGAGACGAATCTTTTAGAGCTAGCCGCCCAAAATGAATTTGGGCGAGAAGACTATTCTAAATCTGCTAGCTTTCTTGATGAGGCAGAACGGCTGGCGACCAAGGCTCCCTTTCTCGATTTCTTTTTTATTCAAAAATGGCGAGCGTTCTTGAGTTTGGTCACGCCATTAAATGCTCCCAAAATAGATGGGTTCAGCACACTGAGGTGCAAAGCCGTGTCCCTTAAACATTGGGAGAGCGTGCGCGATTTGGACTTCCATCTTGCTCTTTATCAGCGCGATGAAAAACTGCTGGGCCGTGTTTATCACGGTACCCCCTTTGTTCCTTTCCGGGCTCGAATCGCGCGACAGACCACAAGGCTTTGGGGAAGTCCCTTTGATGGCACCGGTCAATACGATTTTAAGATTGGAGAGGGAGAATCAGAACCTGTAATTTGGGATTTGTGCGGATATCGAAGTGTAAAACCGAATCAAGTCATTCATCGGTTATTGCTCTCTCTCACCAGCGACTTTTATAGACCGTTTCGTTTGGCTGAGCTTTTTAACTCTGTTTTTCCTAACGAGCACTTCACTCCTGCCTCTTCTCCTGGCCGAGTTTATCAAGCCGTTCATCGGCTCAAGAGTTACTTTGAGAATTCGAAAATCCCACTGACGGTGCATGAGGAGAATGGATTTTTTTCGTTACAGGCGCTAGCAGGCAATTCCGTGTTACCTCGGGGGTTAAGAAACGCCACTTTTCCTTTGGCGTCATCTAAGACGAAAATGCTTTTGGAGCGTCTACCGCTAAAATGGAAATCGACTCCGTTCATAGCCAGCCAGTTGTCCAAGAAAGTAAAAATTCCAAAGCGCTCGCTCAATCGTTATCTGAGCGAGGCGGTTGGAGCAAAACTTTTGATTCGCCGAGGAAGTGGTTCCCGCACTGAGTACCGCTTCCCTCCATCGCGCCAAAAAACATAAGTTCACATCACCGGCCCCTTCCTAGAAAACCAGTGCAAATAACGCACTGAATTAGGAGGATTAATGGTTCAAAAAAAGGGAATGGTGGTAGGTGGTTTTTTCTTAGCCGTCTCCTATTTGTTTATTTCGGTTAGCGGTTCTGCCTTCGCCCAAGGGCGCGGAAGGTCCTATCGCAGTAGTAGCAGCGAGAGCGGGGCTGGCAGCGGAAGCTCGCGCTCCAGCTACCGTGACTCCATTTCGGAGGGTTTTTCCACCAATGAAAGATGGGGACATGATTACGCTCGTTCGTGGAACAAAGGTGGTTGGGAAGAAGACATCATGCGAAAAGGTGAGCCCGTAGGAGTGCGCGGTCATGAATGGGATCGGGAAAACGGTCACAAACGTGATTGGGGATCATTCAGCGGCAGCAAATGGGGTAACAAAAATAGCACCTGGAGTCAGGGAGGACATGAAAACAGTTTTGGCGCCGGGCGCCGTAGTTTTTCGGGCCGCTCCTGGGGTGGTTCTGACGATGACGATAACGATTAGACAATTTCATTAATTCAAAGGCGGGGGGAGCGTTAAGCGGCCCGCCGCAAATAAAAAAGGAGCCGATATGTTGAAGCAGATGTTTTGTTCAATGGCCCTAGTTGCCACGTTTGTTGTACTACCAGCAATTGCCCAGGAGCCGCGCCCGAAGGCGCTTCCCCTTTATCCCAACGTCGAAAAAGCGATCGAACTGTTTCTGGTGGAATGGAGTCAATCTGGCGAGGCCTTCCTTCCCGCTACCATCTCGCTTTTCAAATCGAAAAAAAGCTACAGCTATAAACTGATGGCTTTTAGGGAAAAAAAGAAAGCAAAGGTAGTTACTCCGAGGAACCCTACATTTGGGGGAGGCTCTTTTAGGTTCAGTCAGCGAGGAGAAGATTCTACGGCAGTCTCCGTTGTCTTCGAGCCAAAAACAAAATCCGCAGAGAGCGTTAGTCAGAACGAGATGGAAGGACATGCCGAACTAAAAATTGGTCCTGGATTTGCACGAGAGCAATCCTTTAGCCGCAGTTATTCGCGGAGTTATGTCAGCAACGCCGCACCTTCCGAGGAAGGCGACGAGATTTCTCCCAGGCTACGTCCTAGGCTCTCTCACGTATTCTCCTTGCGACCTAGCGCCCTGGTTTATCTGTTTGACGACGAAGAGGATTTTGAAACTCGCAAAGCGGAAATAAAGTCAGAAAATCGATTGATCCGATTTGGAGCGGCTAGCGGGCCCGACGGTATCCTATCAGCTGACTACTACTACCTCGTCGTTAAAGAGGCCAATTAGATGCGATATCTCCTTTCTATCTGCGTAGGGGCATTCATTCTCAGTGGCTATCTCTCGGTGAGGAAATTCACCGAGAGGGTTAAGTCCCAAGGCGCTCAGGTCCAGGCTCCTTCTGAAAAATCGACTGCCGCTGTCGCAGAGATTCCTAAATCAAGGCAACGGACCAAACTCGTTACGGCGCCTTCAAAAAAAATGGCGTCGCCCGATGTTGATCTAGTGCTCAATCAGGCTCGTGACCGGGTTGATGCCGGAGACTCCTCCGGAGCCTTAGCTATCTTAAAAAATAGCGTCGTCCAAGACCCTGCTAACCAGGAACTTCGCAATTACCTTGGCGAGTTCCTTTTTCAAGAACTCAAAGACTACCACGCTGCCTCCTTGGAATTTAAGGCGGCCTACTTGGCCAACCCTGAGGATGAGCGAGCCCTTGAGGGTTTAGTCCAGAGTCTAAGAGCAAAGGGAAACACAGAAAGCGCAGTCGCTGTTTTAGATGAGGTGAGAAGAAAAATTCCCGACAGGCTTGAGCCAGCGCTAGCGATGGGCGACCTTTACCTGGACTCCAAGCAACCGGACCTGGCCATCGCCGTTTTACGGAACGAGGAGGCAAAACATCCCAATGATCCGCAGATTCCAGATCGTTTATCGGAAGCTTACGGACGCAAGAAAGATTTTTCCCAAGAGAGTTTCTATCTCCGGAAAGCAGAAACTGTTTTAGAAAATTTAATTCGACAAGGGGTTAGCAAAAATCGCGATGTCAAAGGTATGGAGCGAGACAGGGCCTCGCTGATTCTTGATCTGGCTGCTTCGTTAGCCGACCAGGGGAAAAGCGAAGAGGCGCGGCTGGCCCTTCAATCTGTCCCTCAACAAGACTTACGAAAAAGAGATTTGGAACGCTACGAACAGCTGCGGCGGGGAGTGAGTGCGAATTGAACATTCAAAAACCGGGGGAACGAGGAGACTTAGTGGAAGTAAATGAAATCAGAAAAAGCCAGGGCGAATTAGCGGGGCGAATCGCGCTTATTGTTTTTATTTTTGGCCTTAGCCTTTCGGTGATAGCGCAGCAGCCGATATTTCTATCCGTGGCACCGCAGCTTGGTTCTCTCTGGGAGCCGCCTCAATGGCGGGTTCAGCCGGGACCTCACGGAAATGTATTGGTGTGGGATGGACAATGGCGGGATGTGACCCCGCCTAAAAGAAGAGCACCCTCTTCATCGGGAAGTAAAAGTAGTTCGTCTTCTTTGGGGAAAATTAAGCGTCTTCCAAAGACAAAGAGTTTTGGCGGAGGCGTAACCGGCGAACTGATAGAAGAAGAAGGTGAAGAGGAACGCATCGTTCGCCACACGGGAACTAACCGCGGCCGGTATCGTCTATATAAATATATTCCTGGTCATCGTGACCCCGACACCAAGGAATGGATTCCCGGATATAAGGAAGAAGTCGGCGAAGAAGAGGTTGGACAAGATCTTTATCAGGAATCTGGGGAACGCCGAGAATGGTACAACAGAAAGAAATAGGAATCAAAAAAAGGACGCGTACCACTATTTTCCCAGTTAAAGACCTCGTCTCTCTCGTTCGGAATAACGGAGAACGGTCTTTTAAAAACTAATGATTGGCGTGCTTCGTGGGGCAAAATGACAGGCGCTTGATTTTTTTGGGGCCCTGCTAAGTCAATATTGGTTGAATAGAAATGACCTCAGCCCGCTTTCAGCTCGGTCCAAGCCTGACCCACTCGAATGAGAGAGTCTTGGTTAAGTTCACGAAAAAAAAATAAGTTTTTGGGCTGTTCTCTTTTCTGGCTTTTGGAAATTACTCCCGGAAGATGGTTTGCCGCTTCAAGTTCTGCGGCATGCGTGCGATCGAGCAGGTAGTTGAGAAAAATATGCGCCTCTGCTTTTTTCTTCGAATGAGCAGCGACTACCAGGGTGTCTACCCAATGAACCGCCCCTTCCTTCGGAAGTACATAGGCAAGGTATGTATGGGTCCGCATAGCTTCGGCGGCTTGGTACGAAAAGGCATGGGCGATTGTGATCTCTGATCTTTGAATCACTCCAAGCGGCTCCGAGTTAAAAGCAATCACGTGGTCTTTGGCTTTGGCTAAAACCTCGCTAGCTATCTGCACCGACTGCGCATCTAGGTGATTGGGATCTTTTCCCTTCCAGAAAAGAGCAGCGGCAAACACCTCTCGCATGTCATCCATCAAATAGGAGTTTCTAGGATCTGTGGACTCAAAGAGAGCACTCCAGCTTAGGCCGTCTGGGGGAATAGTAATTCGGTTCTTGTTAATGATGAGGCCTGTCGTTCCCTCCAGAAAAGGTATCGAGTATTTTTGCTCGGGATCATAAGGCAGCTTAGTTAAATGCTCTGCCAGATTCTTGAGGTTGGGGAGTTTTGATTTATCTAACGGAGAGAGAAAACCGAGGTTGTCCAGCCTCTCCACCATGTAATCGGAGGGTTGTAAAACATCGTAGCCATCGGCTCCAGCCTTCAACTTAGCAAACAACTCCTCGTTGCTTGAAATCAAACTGACTTCCACGGGAATGCCGGTGTTTTTGGTAAATTCGTCGAGAAACGGCTTGGGAAGATACTGGCTCCAAGAAAGCACTCGTAGCTTCTTTACCGCCGGCCCCGAACTCCAGGACCTATAGACGAGAGCACCTACTACAAAGGACAAAACGAGCAAAAGGCTCGTGCGTTTGTTGTTTGTCACTGTCTGCTGTTATTCCTGAATGAGGAAGTTTTTAAATTGCCATACGTCTTTGGTATCCACGTTTTGTTTCACGTAGGCCCCAAAGTGATTGCGTACCTTTTTCAATGGGTTCCAATCCACTTGAGTGGAGAGAGATTCCCCTAAATACGGATTGGCGATGTTTAACACGTAGTCGTGTGGCAAATCGTCAGGGACAACCACTCCGCGCGCGGGATTTTCAATCATCCACATTGTCGCTGCGACTACTGAAATAGCCACCTGCATGGTTGTCGCATTTTGATTTGGTACTAAACGCCGAGAGTCTTCGATGGTGAGCAAGCTTCCTACCCACCAGGCGCCGTAATCGTGTCCCATTAAGAAAGAGCCCAAGATGTCGGCCCCTTCTGTAATTTCGTCGTTAAGAATACGGATCTTAGACTGCAATTCGTAGTGATTTCCCCGCAACTCATTGAGCGAAGCAATGGCAGAGTCGGTGGGGCAGTAGGCGTAATGTACGGTCGGACGGTAGGTCGCTTTGGAGCCGTCCCAGACGGTGAGTTTATCTGAAATAGTAAATGCTTCCCCATGGCGAACCACCATGCCCTGAATTTCATAGTTGGGAACCCAAGATCTTACCCAAGTGTTCATCCCCATCTTGGCCAGGCAGATCTGGTTTTTTGGGCCTTCGCTGTGTTCGTAGGCAAAGGCAGGAAGCTCTTTTTCGTGGGTTCCCCAGCCCATTTCAGCAGTGGTAGTGCCTTCTTCGCGGAAGCCTTCCACACTCCAGGTGTTTACAAATTCATCGATGGCCTTGGGCTTGTTCGTGATTTGGGTGTCACGCTCACTGCAATGAATTACCTTCACGCCCAACTGATGGGCAAGGTGGTTAAAGGCGCGGTTTTTCATGTGGTCTTGAACGAGCTCTTTGCGCGCGCCAGCTACTTTGGGGTCATTCACTAATTTAGTCCCAATCTCCATGAGA
>JAYVQZ010000008.1:0-40634 GCA_043776735.1 Deltaproteobacteria bacterium
CGTCTATTTTTGGTTTTCTTCCTACGTAATCTTACCCTTGGAACAGCTTTCTCTTAGCGCTCAAAATGGATTGCCGGTGGGCCCCAATCAGTTGGTGCGCTGGATGCCCAGAGAGCTTAGGGATATTGCCACTTCGCTAGCCAAAGTGTGGTCGGATTTCAGAGAGCAGTCCCAGCAAGCGGCTCAGGGAAAGATCGCAGCCCAGGTGGCTCATGACATTCGGTCTCCTTTAATGGCACTTAACGTGGTGATGAAGAGTAATTTGGAACGGCTGCCCGCGCAGCACCGTTCTCTTATCAGTTCGGCGATTCAGAGGATTCAGGACATTGCCAACGACTTGGTGCGCCAGCACCAATCGGAGCCCGAGAACAAAAAGGAATTGTCCTGCGAGTCCCGGGGAAAGCATCTTCTTGCCTTGTTGGTGACCAAGTTAGTGAGTGAGAAGCGAAGTGAGTACGCGGATCTGCCAGAAGTTGAAATTATCTGGCGTCCTGATGAGGCTTATGGGGTCTTTGTCGCTGTGGAGCCTTCCCTTTTTGCCAGAGCCCTATCAAACGTCATCAACAATGCTGTTGAAGGGCTGATCGAAGGAAAAGGGCACGTAAAGATTACCGCTGAGCTAACCCCTGATTTCTGTCGAATTTTGATTAAAGATGATGGGGTCGGCATTCCAGCTGATGTGTTGTCAAAGTTGGCCATGTGGGGTGTGACCCATGGAAAACAGTTGGGAACAGGGATTGGTTTGCATCAAGTGCGGGCTGCCCTAGAAAGCTGGGGCGGTACCCTTTCTATTTCCTCAAAAGTGGGTAAGGGAACTACCGTCGAGCTTAAACTACCGCGTGCCGCGCCCCCAGCGTGGTTTGTTCCCGCGTTGATGTTAGATGAGCAAACGCATTTGGTATTGCTCGATGACGATCGTACCGTGCATCAGACTTGGATCCAGAGATTGCACGGTCTTGGACGAGACACGTCGGGTATCACCCTTCACTCTACTTTTTCTGCCAACGAGTTTGTGGAATGCATGGTGAAACTAAAAGACGAAAAAGTTTTTTATCTTTGTGATTACGAGTTACGGGGTCAGCAGGAGACAGGGCTGGATCTTATTATCCGCGGCGACTTGCAAAGAAATAGCATTCTTGTAACCAGCCATTGCGAAGAAAAAAGTATTTTGGAGCAGTGTGAGCGGGCGGGAGTTCGGCTGTTGCCTAAAGAGCTAGCTCCGTACATTCCCGTGATTGTGAATTAGGAGAGTGAGATGTCTTTGGAATTAGAGCGTTTGCCGGGCACCTATGCGGTTTGCCAGCTGCCACGCAGTGGTCCATTGCCGTCGTTAAAACCGGACCAAAATCTGTACGCCGTTTTAGTGGCCAAAGACGAAATCACTGTGGTTTGTGAGGAGTCTCTTGCCCCCGAAGGATCCAAAATACAACCCGGATGGGCCTGCCTGAAACTAAAGGGCCCTTTCCCTTTTGAGCTCACCGGAATTCTCCTCGCGGTGCTATCGCCACTGGCCAGCGTGGGAGTGGGTATTTTTGCGCTCTCCACCTTTAATACCGACTACGTTCTGGTTTCAAAAGACAGTATCGAACTCACAATCCGTACGCTCAGGGAGGCGGGGCATGTCGTTAATTAAGTTCCCGTTTTTAAAGCCAGCGGGCGTTGTCGGGTCCCCTGGCATTACTCTTGCTCATCCCACCGCTCGGGAATGGGACGTATGAATCAAACAAAAATAATCTGGATTCTAGCCGGTCTCGCGCTTTGGGGTTCTCAGGCTCAGGCCTGGTTAGGCCCATTTATGGAAGAGCCGGGCCCTGCTGTTGTTGAGAGAAGTATCGTTGCCCAATGCGGGCCCCGAACCACCCAGATTGCCATGAGAGCGGTCTTTCAATTCAAATCAAATTGGGGGCAAGAAGGAAAGGAAGCGGTAGACGAAGTGGCTTTGTCTTCTATGGACGGAGACGGTCCGGTTCTTAGAATGTTGTCTAAACGTCTTGCCGAACATCTTAAGAAGAAAAAAAATAAAGTTCTCAATGTCGTCTGGATAGAATCCGGCCACTCCGTGATGAATCACAGTCAGCCCACCAGCCTTGATCCTTGCTTAATCGATGGCAAACCAATCAAGTATTGGTTCACTCAAGAAAAGGGTGCTTAAGACTATGGGTCTTTTTGATTTTCTAAAAAAGAAGGATCCCGCATATCAGCCGGTAAATCGTTTGGAGACTTTGTTCCAGGCTAGTTTTCACGATGAATTGGAGCGCTCCAAATTTCTCAATGCCATTTTTCATTTCGATTTGTTTGTCTTTGGTAGCAGCTCGCTAAACGCCGATGGCAGTAAAACGGTACAGCTTCTCAAGGTGGAGGCCGAGCCCGGAGTGCTCGCCGTTCCCTGTTACACTTCCGTAGACGCCATGGCGTGGTACCTAGCTCATACCAGGCAGCCAGCCCAAAACTATTTGGGCATGTCGGCCCTTGTTTTTCTTCAGGGGCTTGAAAATGGTGTGGGAATGTATCTCAATTTTGGTCACGTGTATTTAAAGTATTTTACCCCAGTCGAGCTCAGTGAAATGCTCAACGGCCCCAAGCTTGATGCTTTTACGATTCCTACGGGCCAGGCCATTCGTATCGGCCAACCTGCCAAGCCTCCCGTCGCATTGATCGATCTTGTCACGCGCTACACGGCCACACAGAGTTATGTGCAGGATATTTATTTTGGCGCAATGGAATCGGGCACCCCCCCAAGTATGAGCTACCTATTTCTTTTAGATTTTGTAGAAGGCACCACAGCCAAAAAACAGGAAGAGATCATCGCAGAACTCGGCCAAGGAATCCGCCAGATCCCCACGGATCTCCCGATCGACATTTCCCCTCGCCTCCCCAACGGATCTTTTGAAGGCGCCATAACCGCCGGCACACTAGTAAGCCTCCCCCACCCTTAAAGGTGTCAGTCACTTTTACATGACCTCTCAAGGCCGCGAGGCCTGGCGGTCTCAACTGTTTAAATTAACTGGGGCGTATTAAAAATGGTCTTGCGACTGTCATTGCGGGAGATACAGGGACTGGTTCTGCAAGGCAGTCTTGGTACGTTCGGTAGGTTCCCACTTGACCAAGGTGTTACTTAGGTGTTACACTTTTACTCGAGGTTCAATTATGCCGACCGCCAAGAAAAGAATTAACCTTACTCTTGAAAATGAACTCTATCGCTCCTTGGAGCGGCTCTCCAAAAAAGAGCACAAATCCCTTTCCAGCGTGAGCTTGAGGCTTATTGAGAAAGCGATTGAGTTGGAGGAGGATCTGTATTTTTCTACTGAGGCCGACAAGAGGTTAGAGAAAAAGGAAAAACGGATTTCTCATTCCGACGCCTGGAAAGAGTGATGTACAAAATCGAGTACCTCCAAAGCGTTGCTCGGGATGATATTCCCAAGATATCCCCACCTGATCGAAAGCGCATAAAGAAGGCCATCGAGAATAAGCTTGTTACCAACCCGATCGAACTGGGGAAACCGCTCCAATACAGCCTCAAAGGTTGCCGTCGATTGCGCGTTGGCGATTACCGCGTTGTTTACCAGATTGAACGAAACGTTGTGCTCATTGTGAAGATTGGGCACCGCCGGGAAGTCTACGAATAATGGGACGACGGCCGGTAAAAACGATCTCTCAGGCCGCCAGGCCTGGGAGTCTCAACCATTTAAATTAACTCGGGCGTAATAAAAAAGGCCTTACGCCTTACTTACGATTTCCAGAGATCTGAACCACTTTCGGATCATAGTTCTCATGCGCCGCTTTTTGCACATTACTACCACCCGCCCCCGGCGCGACCGTGCGGTCTTTGCTGGCGGCGAGGGCTTTGGCTTCGGAAACTGTCATTGCTGGAGATACAGGGACTGGGTTTGCAAGGCAGTCTTGTGGGGGCGGACAAAGATCGAACCCGCCCTTGACTTGCTCCGCTTTGCAGACGGCAAGAAAGCTCCCTTTTAATAATGCGGGCATTTTACAGCCGGCCACGGGACTGGCACAAAGAGCATCGTAGGATTTTGGTTTCTTAGGATCTTGTCTGTAAACTATGTATGGTACTTCTTCAATTTGTCTGCATTGTTCGCCAAACATTTGAATGTTCTCAGGTTGTGCCCTCTCTGAGGTGAATCTGCCCTGGCCATAAAATAATTCTTCAGGCGTGTAAGTTTTTTTATGCTCGATACAATCCTTCAGATCCATGCAATTGTCTCTTGTGAGTTTGCATATTGTGGTAACTCGTTTGCGCATTGTCGCTCCAATTTTCAAGCACGAAACTTTATAAACACACAATGGGGCGAAAACGTCGGTGGAGCCGTCTGCGGCCTCCGTCATTTTGAGGGTCTTCTCGGTCGTGCAGTTCCATTCTTTTGATTTGCTCAGTTCTTCGAGAGTCTCACTCTCGGCTTCATTAGCAAAAGCGTGTGGGCCAATTAAAAGAAGTACCAACGTTACGAAAAATTTCAGAGACAATTCCATCAGTTCTAATCCCGTTAAAATTCATCCAAGGTACTAGGAACGAGGCTGCATATTAGCTGAATTCTACGAGAAGCCCGAAGTAAATAATGCAACGCGTAAAGATTTGATTAACTTCCCACGTGCCTAAATAGTCGATAGCGAAACAGTGGTTAAATCAAGTAGTTAACGGCGTTGGCTGCGGGCTATTCTAATCGTATACAAACTTAGTTGACTGATTGGTGGCATTATCGCATAAATACAGGTGCTTGGGTCAGGCCTGCCTGGTCTTATTGTTGCAAGAAATCATAGAATGGTGCAGCAACGAGCTTTCAGTCGCGTAGGGCTGGTTTTTATTCTCTCGTCGGCGTTTATTCCTTTCACGTCGCACTCGGATCAGGCGGCCATTAAAGGGAATGCCGGTCCTACGACTGCCGTTAACACAGACAAGACTGGCCCACCAACAGCTAAGTCTGCAGCCCCGCCCGTCAATCAGCCACCCCCAGCCCAGCAATCCCCTCAGGCCGGCCAATTCGCTGGGTCAGTTCCGACACAAGCCGTCGCCGCAACCCAAGCAATCGCCAACCCCTTAGATATGGGTGCGCGAGCTAATTTGAACCAAGCCACCACCAACGCCTTATTATTAAATAGGCGCCTCGACGACCTAGTTTCGTCTGGGAAATATAGCGACAAGGGCCTTGCGGAATTTCGAGAGGCTCTAGCCATCAAGACCCTGCAACCTCTCCAAGATTTAAACAAAAAGGACGATCCTAAGCCTTCAGAGAATAAGGATGTCCCTTCAAATAAACCGTCGTCCCAAATCTCAGTTTCTCAACAACAGATTAATTCTAATGGCACGGTACCGGCTGTTGTCCCTGCCGTGGCCCCTAAGGTGGTACCCACCACAACCGAAATCGCTTTTTCCGGCACCTCTAAGGAGGCCGCCAGTTTTGTAAAAGAGAGAGTCCTTGAAGATCTTAAAAAATCTCAGTTAGTCACGCCAAGCACTCTTCAAAATTCCAATAACGCATTACCATTAGATGGAAATTCAAACAGCACCACGGCCATTTTAAAGAAGTTAGACGACACAAAAACGCCAAGTATCGACGTCTCTCCTACTAAGGATAATACCCAAACCAGAGATCTAGTTGGCGGAACCACATTCAGTCCCTCGTTGTCCAATCACGAAGGATCTTTATCCACTTCAGCTGCGGATAACGTGAGTGAAGCAACGAAAGAAAAAATTAAAACGGCAGCAAAAGACTACCTAGAAAAGCTCGCCAAAGCTCCAGATTCCAAGAGCCCAAAAGACCGCGCTCTTCAGCAGGCCATTCGCACGGCTTTGACCGATGAGAACGTCTATGACGGACTTCTCAATGAAATCACAGCGGCCTTTCAGGGAGAAATCCCCCGCATTACTAGTTTTGTTCCAAACATGGGCAAACAACAGCCGTTTGCTCCCGATCAAATACTTAGTGCCAGAGGACCTGCTAGCCTTGATGTGATGTCCGACGCTGCCGAGGGTGAATCAAACAGCCCCTCGCTAGCAAACATTTCGTTCGCCAACAGCAAGATCCCGGTTCTTGCCGTCTTGTCTCTACTACTGGGAGCCCTGGTCTTCTGGTCCACCCAATCCAACCCCAAAAAACCCCGCTAAACCTTCTCAAAGGTATCTCGTCACTTTGCGAATTCCAAAAATTGAAATCCAACAGCTTTCTTTGCTTACGCCCCCCACTAGGTTGTGACAATGCGAGCCTCACTCGCAATTGTCGCGATTTGAGTTAACTCACTTAGCGCTTTGCGCGAATGATTATTCCAAAAACTCTTAAATATTGATTTTGTACTCCTAAAAAGAGTACGCTGAGGTAGGAGTGGGAGAGGTTTCCCGTGTTGTATGGCGAAATTCCGTGGCAAAGCAATTGGAGCGTTTGCCAGCAAATATTGCGAGAAAGTTCTATGCGGGGGTAACCGCTATAAATCTTATCGGTCTCAGGCGAGTTCGGGCCAGCCCCGGTTTTCATGACGAACCGTTAAAGGGCCGTCGTGCTGGGCAACGCTCAGTCCGCCTGAGTGGTGGTTATCGGGCGACTTATGAAGAACGGTTTGGCGGTATGATCGAATTTATTGAGGTCGTGGAGGTTACTCTGCATGAGTATTAAAAAGTGGAATGATGTTGGCGATTTGGAAAAGCGTTTTGGGCGAATGACCGTGGGGATGTTCGTAAAAGCATTTAGGGAGAGCGAAGGGTTGTCCCAATCCGAATACGCCCGAAAAGTTGGTCTTTCTCGGGCCAACCTCTGCGACCTAGAAAAGGGACGCAAACTAATCAGCCCTGAGCGTGCTGCAAAGCTGTCAAAAAAACTTGGGGTCCCCGAAAAGGTCTTAATTCAGTTAGCCATCCAGGACAGTCTTCACGCAGCAAGGCTGAAATACACGGTGGAACTTAAAGCAGCGTCGTAACGCCCTTTCATGTATAACTTGTACCTACTAGTTAGTGGGTGGCAGAAATCCGTTACCCGCAAAATTACTACCCCCTAACGACTCAGCCCTACAGTTCATATCCTCGATAGCGCCTTTTTGCGGGATTTCTAACGGATTTCAAATTTATTTATTACGGCGCGTTGGGCTTGGGTTATAGAGGGGGAACTGGCTGATGAATAGGAGTAATGAGTCATGGGGAAGCTGATATTTAAAGACGATTTCCTAACCCCCGCCAACGTGCGACAGGAGCTTGCCTCCCTTGCCTCTGGCTTGTTCACCGCAATTGATGCGCTTCGAACCATTCCCAGGGATACGACAGCAGCCTTTTCCCTTTTGGACGGCACCGCTGAGAAGCTCAAAGGAATGTTGCTTGAGTTAGATAATTTCCAAGCGAATAAAGACAAGGTCGACAAAGATTTACTTTCCCTCTCCACAAAAAATTCAGCTGACACGGTAGAGACAAATAGCTAAGCAGTGCAATTGGTGAGCAACGTCCTTGGATAAGTGTGTCGGGCTGAGAAAATGAGAATTGCAGCCAAAACGTAGGAAGAGGTTTTTTCCAAAAAGCCGGGGGCGATTGTTAAGTCCGTAGGCCGACCGTTTCAATAGGCACAAAACCAGCCATAGCTTTTGGAAGTAGGCCGATGCCCAGGCGGCAGCACTCCGATAAAATCGTTGGGGCCTCATGATTACCGGTGACGAGAATGCTACTACCAACCAAGTTGAGGTCGGTGATAGCAGTAAGACCGTTTTCTGAGGTGCCTGCAAAGTGATGGTCGATTAGATACGTAGATTGTTTCGCGTGGCTTTCGCCCCCCACATAACTTCGAAGTTCACCGAGGGACGAAAGATGTACTTCCTTGATATTTGTGCCCTGATTGGAAATCTCTTTAAATCGCTCGTGCCATATCTGATGGACGGAAACATCATCGTCTACAACGACAATGGTTTGACCTTCTTCGACTACGATCTCACGTACAAACCACTCTGGAGGATGCGCTTCGGGAATTACCAACCGTACTTTCGTTCCCTTTCCGTCGGAAGACTCAATTTCAAGATGGCCACCCCAAGACTCAATCGTCGTCTTAGCGTGAAATAGGCCAAGGCCAGTTCCGTCAATCTTTTCGAAAGTGGCCCCTCGACTGCCGAGCTTAGGCACGTGCTCATCGGCGATTCCTATTCCCGTATCACTAACTTCAACGATCACAGAGTCAGCGCTTCTACGAGCTGAAACAATGATGGTGCCTGCCTCAGGAATGGCGTCGACCGAGTTATTAATCAGGTTCGATAATAAACGCGCGAACTCAACTGGCTGAAGCTCAGCGAATAGACCGTACGAGGTAACGCCACGTTGGAGGCGGATCTCAAGGCCAGGGCGACCTTGGAACGTGACTATTTTTTCCGAAACAATATTTTCAAGAAAGGTAGCTACCAGTTGAACGCTTAGGGGCTCAGAACTCTCGATCAAATCACTATCTCTTGCGATGAGGTCTCTCTGTCGCTCCATTAGGCTGTTGGCAATATCGTTCACTCTGGCCACGGCACTCCGAGCAAGGCGTTGACTGGCTTCAGGGAGCTGGGAAATGTCTTCCAGAACAACGCTAAGGGCCATTAGAGGAGCCCTGATGTCGTGGGCTACTTGGGTTGCCATTTGTCCTATCGCTACGGACTTTGCAGACTCTATTTCTTTTAGACGCGCATTTGTTAGTTCATCTGTCAGGTTACGAATCCCGGTCAGCAAGCCGAACAGCCCTTTTGAGGAGCCCGCTTGGACACCCGCATTTTTAAAAAAATTACTTAGCGCCTCAAAGGAGGAACGCTCGAGCACCGAAATAAGCCGGAACGAAAAGAGGGAAGCCAAAAGGTAAAGGAGTCCCAGGAACAAAAAGAAACCAATCGGTGATTCATAGGGGCGGCACATCTCAATAACAAGCTTCACCGGCTTTGCTTCACGGAAGAGTTCTATTTGGCCCGAACTGCAGTGTGAGCTGGCTGCTTTTTTTCCCGATTCAAAATGATTTTCTGGACTAGTAATTTGCACAAATAGCTCAGAGAATGCGCGTCCAATCCCTTCAACAAAAGACCTGTAATCTCCACGAGACAGATCGGAAAGGCGCGACCTGGTGAGCGTGTCCCTTTGCGAGTTAATCAACTTTTGATTCTCAGCGCCGCTAAACCGAACCACCGCAAACCCTGTAGCCAGGAGTACGGAGAAGGTGACCACATTGAAAATCAGCCATGCTCTCTTGGGCGGAATAATCCGCATGGGGCTTCTTACGGCAGTCTTTTCAAGCAGATTCATTGTTATGCGAAATAGCGAAATACTGAAGTTTAATCAATTATATTAAAAGTTTAGTTGTCGACCCTGTATAACCACTGGGAAGAATTGACATTATGCGTTATTAAAATCACATGGCTGTTTCTGCAATTATGCGAACGTACTGACAGGAAAATATGAGTCAATTCTGTAAGCGCTTGTTAGTTCTTCTTCTTTTTATCGGAGTATTTGAATGCGTAGGGAACTCGCCGAAAGATTCCAAAATATTGCGATGCGTATTTCCGTTTAAGCATCTCAAAAAAGATCCAACATTAATTGATCCGGCAAATACGGTTAGTATTTATGAATACTATCTCTTGGAAAATCTGGGAGTTGGTTTAATCCGAGATGATGTCTCCGATCCGCGAGGATACAAGGGGGTCCTCTCTAGCCATTGGGAACAAGTTAGCCCCACCCATTGGTCTTTCACTTTGCGGGAGGGGATTAAATGGAGCGATGGAACTGACATTACCCCGCACGAAGTGGTGGAACGGTTTCAGACTCTAAAGACAACTAAAAGCCGTCATCTTCTTAATTTATCTAGGTTGAAAAAGGTTGAGTTTGATCCGAAATCGAATTCGGTGAATTTCTATTTTAGGGAAAGTACCAACGATAGTTTTCTTCACGAACTGAGCTTGGCTGACGCCGTTTTGGTGAGCCCCCGTAACCTGACGCAGGATTGGAAGGTGACGTCTGGACCTTACTTCGTATCTAAATACATAACCGACGCAAAAACTCTGGAACTTACCGCAAACTCATTTAGCCCGCTGGCCTCAGCCGAGAGTCCAGGAAAAGTGTTGTTGTTCGATTTGCCCGAAAGTTCAACCTCTGAACTTTTTAAGACTATTGACGCAGATATTTACTCAATTGCGGTTTTGCCCTTCTCAAAGGAGCGTAAAGATCTAATTGCTCGGGCGCCCAGCCACACTTTTGGTCAACCCACCCTAATATATTATTGGGAATTTAATCCTGAAAATCCGTTGACCAAGGATTTAAGTGCGCGCAAGGAGCTTGCCAGTTTAACCGCAGAAGTTTTTAAGAGCTTTTCCGTTGGGAAAGATGTCGCCTATTATTCGCAGTTAGTCTCTAAAGGGTACTCGGGAGTTCTAGACAGTTTTGAAGTTAAAGGGACGGATACAAATCGCCTCCAGGGTCAGGAAATTCTCTTACGGTTTCGCCCCCCGTTCAAATACCTAACAACGGAAATCGAAGAGTTAAAAGCTGCGGCAGTCAAACGCGGGATTAAGCTTGTGGTGGCTTTTGATGCGTTCACGCCGGAAGAGAAGGCCGATACAAGAGAGTTTGCGCGGCTGCAGGGGTTCAAAGGAAATCAGAAGGACTCGGTAGGAAGCTGGAGTTTTCTTTTTAGTGGTAAAGGAGCGCTAAGTCCTTTCAAGGAACCGTCTGAGAAGTATTTAAACGAAGTCTTAGACTCCGTTGCCGATGCGCAAAAGTCCCAGGCGCTGCTAAAACTCCATCGTTTTGTTTTGGAAAATGCATTCGTCGTGCCGTTTCTCGTACAGACCGAACACATCATGACCAGCAAGCGTATCAATCTAACTCGCTGGAATCCATTCGACCTACGTCTCCGTTTTTATGACGTTGCCTGGCAGTGAATGAGCCTCGAAACAAAAAGCTGGCGGCCGACTCTACGTCTCTTTGCTAAGCAAGAAACCGAGTTTAAAGACCCGGATGGGAAAAACGCTTCTATACGATGGACGTTCGATTGCGAAAAAATGCCGTTTTTTCTGAAACGGGTGCAGTGCACGATGTCAGGGTTCGGGCTAAAATCCGTCGGATTCTCTGCGGATTTCACGTTCATAAATGCCTCTCGCAAAGCGCTCGCCGAAGCGTGGGAACGTCTTTGGTATGAGCGAGTAAAATCAAAACAGATCGAGCTGCCGTTTCCTGTTTTATCTTCGAATGGTTTTGCTGCCGGACCATCGATGGAAATGGCTCGCGAATGGTCGAGAGGAGAGCTTATTGAACGAGCATTAGTACTTCATTGTTGGCATGAAATGAGCGGTTGGAAGTCTTTACTCGCAAAACAGCCAGAAGTTTGGCTTTTCAAAAAATACCTGGCGCGGGACGGATGGAGTCTAAAGCTGTTTCAGCTAGGTGAGACTGAAAAGGGAAGCTCCCTAGCCGGGTTGGCTCAGCACGAGACAAAAGGATCTGTATTTGATTCCGTATACGCGCCACCGAATTCTTGCTCGGTGAGGAGCCTGCTTATTTCCTTGTTAAGAATGATCACGCAACCTACGGATTCACTGATATTACTTCCGGCATGAGGCAGCCCAAAGGACCACGCGAGATTTTATCGTAATCCGAATAAGAACGGAGCATTCGACTTTCTAGCGAATGCAGCCTTCCCAGCGAGCGCATTAGTCAGTCCGGAGCGTTTACTGACCGTAGAGCTTGCACAGCCAGGAGTTTTCCCCGCAGTCTGCGTCTCACATCATCCAGATTGGCCAGCCCTGGAGTGGGGTTTGAAATCGGTTTCTGGAAAGAACCCGTTCCCCCACCCCATTGCTTAACAAAAAGGTAGCAGGCCAGCTCAATTTCAACGGTTGAGATTGCCACCAGCCTTTTGGGGCTGGTGACAAATCATTTACCTCGGGAGTGTGGTTATTTTCGGCAGCTTTGGGGTGCCTAGAATCAGTGCAGCTGTTAATAAATTTTGACAGGGGCATGGCTGTGCACAGGCAGAATACACCTCTAAATATTCGTAATTGCATGGTTTAATCAAATATCGGAAATGGGGGTTTGGCACCGACTTTGCAGACTACCTAAGTATTAATTTCATCGACACACAACCTTTAGTCAGCCTCTCCGGCACCCCAGAACCCCGATTGAAACCGCATTTTACTTTGCGGGCATTGAGCGTTGGTTTTTGGCTCACCTTAATCGTGGCGGTTGTCGGCTGTGGATCCAAACACAATACCTGGCCAGCCCATGTGGCCTCAATTTCCGGATTTTCCGATGCCGAACGCCTGCAAATAATGGCCGCGGTGAACCAGATGAACGACGCCGCGGATCAGCCTCTTCTTATTCTAGACAACTCAGCTCCCGCAAACGCCTATACGATTACCATCCAAAAGCATGAGGCATGGACCGATTCCAAAGTGGGCCTCTCCCACCGAAGTGAAGAAAATTGCGCGATTGAAATCTCTAGCGAGCTTTTTGAATCCCATTTAGCAGGCTTTTTAGATACGACAGTGCGCCACGAATTTGGGCATTGCACTGGTCTGGGTCACAGTTCAGAAAAAGGGGCCTTGATGTTTGCCACCTCGGTAGCCTTCGATGCCTACAGCGATTCTGCCCTAGACGAATTTTTCGCCGATATGCAAAAATCCGTGGCTCCCGCATACCGCGGCGAAGGAAATGCTCCGGCAACAACCACCGCCACCTCTGATCTCCAAAAAACGACCGATACCACCACCACTCCGCCATCCGATAAGCCTCCCGTGTCCCCCTCTCCCCAAGGGGACGGTTCCCATGACCACCGCTCCCACGGCCGCGGCTCCCACGAGCATCATCATCACCATTAATTTAAAGCCGTTCACAGCGAAGAGAGACCCCCCCAAAAAAGTCCTAAAAATGATCCCTTTTTTGAATTGGGCATCCTCTTTGCAATGGGGTTTCTAGGTAAGGCTGGAACAGGGGGGAATAACAATGCTACAAACTCCACAGGTGAGAAGACAAAATGAGTGATTCCCTGGTCTCCAATACAATAAATCCGCTCAAACAGGCCCTAGCGCTAAAACCGATATTCCCCGGGGGAATTCGGCGGGTTTGCTACCCCACGGCAACGATCGATCTTAAAGGCGAAGTGGCCCGTCACCTCACTACGCGCGGGGTGACCGATCAACCGCTGCCTTTAGAGACCCTTCAGCTACGAGTTAGCGCAGAAAATCAAATTCCTAAGGACGGCCCCCTTAGTCCCATTTCCTTGCAGCTTGAATTTACCGAACCCGGCGTCCAAAAGGCTTACCGCAAACTCGTGGGTTACTTAGCCCAAGAGGTTCTCGGATTTGACGTCGTTTTTGAACGCAGCCCTTTTCTTCGCTTTCACTTTCCCGCCCGCCTGCCCGACAAATACCGCTCGACCGGGGGGGTAATCCTGGCTCATCATAGCGATACCTTATTGGGAGACTACTTTGAGCAGATCAACTGCTGGCTCCCCTTAAGCACCTGCGCGGGAACCCGCTCCTTGCAAATAGCCTCCTTCGACGACAGCATCGGCATTCTCACCGAGTTTGGCCGAGGTCTCGACTTCGATCTTTCCCGCTTCGCCCAGGCCAGACAGCCCTTTTATGATCGGCTTTATTCCGACGATGCTTTTCAACAACGGGTTCTGCAAGCTTGCCACCCCTTGGAGACCCAATACGGAGAGGTTGTCCTCTTTGACCCTCGTACCATCCACGCCACGGCCGAAAACTTAGACACCCAAACCCGGGTGAGCATCGACTTTCGTTTGATCCCTCTCACCGCCTACAATGAGATCATGGAACGGTTTCGTAGCGAAGGAAAAACACCGGTGGAGTTTGAAGGGCAGTCGCTGGCACGCGGAGGGTACTTCGATGTGAAGACCGCCTTTGAGGCCCTGGAGTGAATCTTTCCCGGTTTCTCAGTAACCTTTTTGTCTCCTGGATAAGGCCCCTTCTTACGGCAGGATCCCAACGAAAGCTGACCCTTGCGGATTTTCCCGTTGAGCTTGGCAAAGAGTCCGTCAATCGCTGCGCTGACGAATTGGTCCGCGCGCTGGAGGCGACGCCAAACGACCCTCTTTCTAAAACGCTTGGGAAAGTCTACCGGGGAATCCTCAGTGGGGCACTGTTACTAGGGTTGCTTCATGCGGTAACAAGCCTTGCGCTTCCCTTTTTACTTCAAGCGTTCCTCAATGACCTGAGCACTTCGGTAGCCCCACTTTCCCAAAAAATCTTGCTAGCCCTCTCCCTTTTTTCCATGAGCCTTCTCTCCTGGTTGCTCATCCAGCACTGCTTTTTTGTGGGCGGTAGACTGGCCCTTCGCGTTCGAGCAGGCCTTGTCAATGCCATCTATAAAAAGCTATTGGGAAGCTCACCGGCAAACGACGATTCCTCCTCTGCCTACTTCAACTTGATCGCACGAGATGCCCTTAAGGTGGGCTCAGCCGGACAGATGTTGGTACTCACCGTGATGTCGCTCGTGCTTATCGTTGGCGGTGTGCTTCTGCTCTATCAAATTGTAGGAGTTTCTAGCCTTGCTGGGTTTTTGGTCTTAGTCCTATTGGCCCCTCTCTACCGGAAGCAGGCGCGGGCGATGGAGGCTACGACCGGCGATCTGTTTCATATCTCCGATCGTCGAGTGGGGTTTCTCTCCGTCGTCTTTCAAGGGATTCGGGCAATTAAATTGGCCGGCGTTGAATCCATCCTTGGAGATCAGGCCCGAAAGATCCGAGCCCAAGAGTTAGTAAAACTAAACCGTATTGCCATTCAAACCGCGTTCTTAAACCTTCTGTTTCAAAGCAGCCCCATCGCGGTGGCTTTAGTCACTTTCACTACGGCAGCCTTGTTGGGTCGGCAGCTTGGACTGCCGGAGGTTTTGTCCGCCCTTGCCACGTTTGCCATCCTGCGAGCCCCTCTGCTGCACCTTCCCAATCTCATCGTCGCTCTTTTAGAAGGACGAGTTTCTCTTAATCGAATTGAGTTGGCTCTGCGCGGACAAGAGCGGCTTCCTGTGACGGCTGGGACAGCGCCCCTGGGATCGGTTTCTTTAAAAGCCGCGACATTTAGTTGGAAAACTCAAGGCAAAGCGGTCCTTTCTGAAATCTCGTTAGAGATTACGCCTGGCGAGTTGGTGGCTGTTTTAGGGCCGGCCGGCAGTGGCAAAAGTTCCCTGCTCCATGCCCTCCTTGGTGAAATGGGCGTTCAAGAGGGAGAGGCCGCCCTATCGGGCGAAGTCTCCTACTCCTCCCAACAGCCGTGGATGGTCAATTCGACAGTAAAAGAGAATATCGTTTTTGGAGCGGAGTGGAATTCTGCCCGCTACAGCGAGGTAATCTCAGTCACAGGCCTTGAGCGCGACTTGGCTCAGTGGGCTTCGGGCGACGCTACGGAAGCTGGGGAAAACGGCCTGGCCCTTTCCGGAGGTCAACGCCAGCGCATTGCCTTAGCCAGAGCCCTTTATCGAAACGCCGATCTCTGCCTCCTCGATGATCCGTTTAGCTCCCTCGATAACCGGACGGCCACCCACTGTTTTGAAAAGGGAGTGCTGGGATTTCTTAAAGGGGCCACACGAATCCTGGTCACCCACCGGCATGATTTTGCCCAGCAGGCCGACGTGGTTTTGTGGATTAAAAATGGCCGTATCGTTCGCAGCCTAAGAGGTCAGCAGATTAAAAAGCTTCACGAAATTCCTGCAGAAGTTGCCCCTGAGCCAACTCGGGCGTTAGAGCGGGCGCCTGCCAGAGGCATGATCACGGCAGAAGCCGATGCGGAGGGCTCGGTCCCCTTGGATCGTTACCGCCAGTACGGCGCAATGCTCGGAAGTTCTTTAGTCTTAGCCTTAATCCTTGGGATCTTTTTGCTACGGGAAGTTTTTAACGTGGGGGCCGATACCTGGATCTCCTATACGACGGCACGTGCTGGGATCACGCCCACAATCATTTTAAGTGGGTTTGCACTCTTGGGCCTGCTGACCTCGGTGGCCACTTACGTGCGATCGCGCATGGTCATGGCAAAAACGGTAGTCGCTGCAGGGACCCTTCACGAGGGCATGCTCAGCGGGGTTTTAAATTCACCATTCTCTTTTTTTGAGGCCAATCCCTTAGGCCGGCTGCTCAATCGTTTTGGAAAAGACCAGGCAGCAATCGATCTCGAGGTCGGCACAAAAACCCTAGAGTGCCTCAATGTGATCTTTCTCTTAGGCTCAAGCCTTATCCTAATCGTGGTGGCCACGCCCGTGGCTGTGTTGGTGATGTTTCCTCTGGGGGTGGTCTATTACCGTTTGCAACTCTTTTTTAGAGCCACATCACGCCAGATAAATCGAATGGAAGCGCTTTCCCAATCCCCGCTTTTCGCCCACGTTTCAGAAACTCAAGGAGGACTGACGACGATTCGGGCGATGAGGCAGCAGGATCGGTTTCGGCAGGGATTGAGCGAGCGGCTTGAGATCAACCAACGAATTCTAATCGCCCGCTTGGCCGCCGATCGTTGGCTCAGCATTCACCTAGACTCTTTGGGGGCGCTTTTGGTGGGCATCACCGCCGTATTAGCTGCCTGCTTTAGCGATGCCATTGGTTGGGAGCTAGCGGGACTCTCTGTCACCCATGCGCTTGCCGTGACGGTGACTTTTGCCAGAGCAGTCCACACCTTTGCCGAACTCGAATGTGGCATGAACTCCGTAGAGCGGGTGCAAGAGTATGCAGGACTGCCGGGGGAAGGGTTCAAGGGAAATGGCCAGCCCGCCTCTCCTCCAGTTCAGTGGCCTGACGCAGGAAGAGTGGAAATTAAAGACTTGGAACTGCGGTACCGCCCCGATCTCGAGCCCTCGTTGAAAGACATTTCCTTCACCATCGGCGCAGGTGAAAAACTCGGCGTGATTGGTCGCACCGGCTCGGGCAAGAGCAGTTTGTTATTGGCCATTTTCCGGCTGGTGGAACCCACCGGCGGTAACGTTTTTATCGATGGCATCGACGTAAAAACTTTGCCTTTGGCGGTGCTTAGATCCCGTCTAGCCATTCTGCCGCAGGAGCCCGTTCTGTTTCCGGGTCCTCTGCGCAGTAGTCTAGATCTCAAAAATGAGTATTCCGATAGCGAGATTTGGAAGGCCCTTAATGCGGTTCAAATGAAAGAGGCGGTAGAGTCATTGCCCGGCGGCCTGAGTTTGGAACTTCAGCCCGATCTGTTTAGCCTGGGGCAGCGACAACTACTCTGTCTGGCTAGGGTCATTCTACGAAAGCCCAAAATTCTTTTTCTTGATGAGGCCACCGCTAATCTCGACCCCACCGCCGATAAACTGGTGCAGGATGCCGTGGAGCGCGAGTTTGCTCACTCTACCGTCATTACCATTGCCCATCGCCTACAGACCCTCTCACGCGCCCATCGGATCGTAGTCATGCAGGATGGCCGAGTGGCTGAAATCGGGACGCCTACTGAGCTCTCTCAAAAATATCCTGAGTTGCAACGGGGAGGTGCGGCATGAGCGCGACTCTCCTAGAATCCCCCCTCGCTTGCGAGGCCTTTGGACAACTTTTTCGAAAGCTTTACGGGGTGTCCGGGTCCATTCTGCCCTTGGGGCAGTTGCTTCACTGGCGCAACCGTCTGGGGATAGCCACCCCTGAACTAGATGCTATTCCCACTTTTGTCTTTGGCGGATACTTTTATGGCTTTTCCTCCCCAGTGCCCGAGCAGGCCGAGCTAAGCGAAGTGTCCCGTTTGGTGCTTGGCAAAACCGCAGGCCAAATTTTGGTTCCCTGCGTACGCGAAGGGGTGAACGTAGACGCCTTAGTCGCAGAGGGTTTTCAAAAACTACCCTGGTTTGTGGAGTCTGTTTTTGAGATCGATAAGGGCGTAGAAGCTGATTTGGCCTCTCGAGTCTCTCGAAATCAAAGGCGCGATATCCTACGTTTAACTCGTCGTTCGGAAGAGCAGTTTGAACTTCAACTTTTCGAAGGAGAGGCCCTACGCCAAAACCCCTGGGTATTTGCCAAGGCGGCAGAACTCCACGCCCACAATCTGACCAAGTACAGCCACGCCCTTAACTTCTATAGCCAAGAGATCCTCACTCTTCTCCTCCATTCGGGGTTAGCCGAACACCTGCTGATTGCGTTGCGAAAAGACAAGAATGGAGAATTTGTCCAGGCCTCTGTTAATTTTATCGATCGCCCACGTAAACAGCTCTTTCTCATGGTGCAGGGGATCAACCGCGATCTCGTTCCCCCAGGACAAAACCTCTACCTAGCTGAGACCTATCAGCTTTATCAGTTTGCTCAAAAGCAGGGGATCCAAGAGGTCTACTTGGGGCGGGGAGGCCAAGAGGCCAAACAGCGAATGGGCGCCAATCGTTTTCATCTTTTGAATTTATGGATTAAAAGTCAAGGGCAGGCAGCTAGCGAATTTGCCGCCATTGTCGAAAAATCTCAGTCGGTGCTGGCAACGCTTCCGCCAGACCTAAGGAGCCAAGAATGAGCCTTCCGCATATTTTGATGATCGGTGCCTACGATGACTACATGGGAGCCTTTGGATCTCTGGGCATTCGCCTCACGCTCTTTCAGAAAGAGGATTCCCTCACCCCTTTGCAAACGGCCACAGCAGAGAAGGTTTTCACCCTTAATTATGAAAATGTTGAGGAGTGCCTTCGGTTTGCCATCGCCCGCCATGAAACGGCGCCGTTCGATGGCGTAGTTTCTTTTACAGAGTATGGCCTTGAGGCGGCAGCCCGGATTCAAAACGTACTGCGCGTTCGGGAAAACCCATGGCTCCGGTTAAAGCCACTCGCGATAAAACGGAAATGCGACGGCTGATTTCTCACCTCGACGTGGGAAGGGCCGAGTTTATGCTCTGTTCTCATTTTGAAGACCTCGCGGCGTTCTGGCACAAGTTGAATGGACCGCTTATTCTAAAGCCCGCCAAAGGATCGGGAAGCGAAGGGGTGTCACTCATCCGGCGAACGGAAGAGCTTGCTAAGGCCTGGGTTCGCAGCACAGCGCCTAAGGTAATGCCGCTTATTGCCGAGGAGTATTTCGACGGGCCGGAGTTTAGCGTTGAGTCGCTCACCGTGGACGGCACGCATGAGATTCTTGCGGTCACTCAAAAAATCACCACGGGAGAATTAGGCTTTGTTGAGACCGGACATCAAATGCCGGCGCCGATATCAAAAGCCGTCTTCCAACAAATGGCCACTTCGGTTACGCAGTTTTTACAAGCCGTTGGGCATGCCGTTGGTCCGGCACACACCGAGCTTCGCCTTACTGCAAAAGGACCCCGAATTATTGAAAGCAATACCCGACCAGGCGGCGATTTTATTTGGCAGATGGTTGAACTGGTCTGCGGGGTGGATCTCGTAGCGGCCACACTCGCGGATTTAGCTCACGTCCCCCAGCCAAAGAGAAAGCCCGTGGCCCCGGCGGCAGCGGTTCGGTTTTTTGCCTACGCCAATGGGCGAGTCACCCATTTAGACCAAACAGAAAAAGCCGCAGAGCTTCCCGGCATCGTTCGTTTTCATTGCAGCCTCGCCGTCGGCGCAGAGCTGGGCCCGCTGAGATCCTCAGACGATCGCCAAGGATTCGTGGTGGCGATCGGGGAAAGTCTGGCTCAGGCTATGGAGCGGGCTGACAATGCTATCGCCGCGGTCCGCCTCGAGCTTGCTCCCCAGACAGCCCAGTAAGCGATTATTGCAGGCTTTAGTGCCCACCGAAATGCGCAGGGAATTGGGCAGGGCAAATGAGCTATCAGCCACAAGAATTCCACCCTCCAAAAGAGCGTTGTAGGCCTTGCGCCCATTTTCAAACTGAACCAATAAAAAATTGGAGTCGCTAGGCAATACGCGAATCACTCCTGGCAATTGCTCTAGGCCAAGCGACAATCGATTGCGCTCTTTTACCAGGCACTCCACCTGTTCTTTCATCATGGAGGCGTTGGACAGCTTCACCGCCACGGCATGTTGTGCCGCCTGATGAAACGCAAAGAGGGGCTGCAACCGCTGGACGGTATCGATCACCTTCGCGTTAGCTAGCAGGACACCAGCGCGTAGGCCGGCTAGCCCCCAGGCCTTGGAGAAGGTTCTTACCACCACAAGGTTAGCGTACTGGCGAAGCAACGATAGGCTTGAGGCCTTCTGAGAAAATTCGATATAGGCTTCGTCAACGACGACTAGGCCGGGCGCTTTGGCGAGCAGCGTTTCTACTTGAGAGATCGAGATCGAAGTCCCCATCGGGTTGTTGGGAATGCACAAGAAGATGAGTTTTGCCCCAGTAGCCACAAGATCATCGGTACTGGTGATATCAAACTCTGTTCCCTGCAAAGGCACTTCACGAACCTCTACCCCGTGCGATCTTGCGCAGTGGGCGTAGAAGGGAAATGTGGGGCTTGCAATAGCAATGCTGTCTTTTCCCGGCTCGCAGAAGGCTCGGATCATTAACTCCAAGGCGGCAATGGAACCCGGAGTAAAAAGCACCTCCTGGGGACCCGCCAAGTTTAAGTAACAGGCCAGTTGCTCTTGCAGCCTCACGGGAGCCGGATTGGGGTACTCGCTATAAACGCCACCATACGGATTGGTATTGGAGTCGAGCCGAATCAGATCTTTCTTATAAAGCGCGGCCCTACGAATTGGATCGAGTATGGGGAGAGTTTTTACACATTCCCGAGCCAGAGGGTGAAGGGTTTCTCCTGCAGGAGGTTGAAGCACAACGCTCATAAATAGTTTCCTTTCGTCTGATCTGAGGTGACCGCAATTTCGGCCATTCGGGCGCAAAGCGTATTCATCATATCCCAGCCCTGTTTTTGGACCGTCTCAAGCCGCGTCAGGGAATGGGGATCTAGGTTTGTCAGTAGTGAGATTCCCATGGTCTCGTGAATCTGATCTCCGTCGTGATGAGTGGCAAAATGGTCGGTCTCTCTGAATTTCGACATGATGGGATGGGCAACGATGTGAAAAACCGTAGCCGCTGCCTCCAGTACCAAGTGCACTAGGACCAGCTTTTCGGCATTGTCGAGAGTGAGCATTTTCCAGGCAAACCAGCTGGAGGTGGCCTCTAAAATGGGGTCCCAAACCTTCAACAGGCCCTCGCCCCGATCGCTTGCGAGATTTTCGTTATGCCCAAACTCCTCTTTGAGGTGGTCTTGAAAAATGCCAGAGTATCTAGGGTCCTCGCAAAAGGCGGAACGGGCAAGCACGGCCCGCTGAAAGAAGTTGGACCACACCTGAATGGTATCAAGCAAGCGGCCTCGCTGAATGGGATCATTGACTGCATCCCCAGTAACAAAATTGAAGATGAGATTGTTTTTGTAGGCTTCTCGGTAGATCCGGTTTTTTTCCAGAAGTACAGCCAGCGGATCTTTGGCCACTTCAAAGCTCACCCGCGCTTTGTTGCTGTTTTCGTAAAGGCCGTGTCCTTCAAATTGAATGGAAAGGGCCCAGAAGCCTTCTGGCCCTCCGGTAAATCCATGGTAGGTGTCGCTGTCGACCAGAACTAGGTCGCCTTCTTTAAAAGTAAACTCCGCAGCGCCGTTGGCTTTCCCTGTTCCCTTGGCCACGACAATAAAACTCTTTGTGGGATGAATGTGAGTGGCTAAGGATTGGCCATTTTCTAAATGAACCCAGGCCAAAGAAAGGCGCGCAGACTCCGGAATAAAGGCTGCCACCAGAGGGTGCTTGCGAAAGTCTTTTAGTTGGCCAAGCGAGTGTTCCACGCCGTCCTGAACCACGGAGCGGAGCGTGGGGAGCTCCTCTCGCGTGATCAGGCGCATCTCACCCTTGGGTAGTGGTGCTAATTTCATAAATTTCCTTTTCCATTTCGTTCAATTGACCAATGAATTTCAGAAACCCGCGCCACCAGGCAGTCGTCTAGACCCACCTGGTGGCAATAACTTTGCACTTCGTTCACCGTCAGCGCGGCCCTTAGGGATTGGGCAAAAAGCTGACGTTGGTAGCTGCTGTTTCCTACGGTGTACTTGTCTACGAGAGATTGCCACTCGCTCTCGGAATCTGGCCGCACCAGATCCTTGATCAAAATTGCCGCCCTGGTTTGGGCAAGACGGGCCAGTTGAATGAAGAACGAGATCGTGTCCGGGATGTGGTGGACGATGCTGTTGGAAAGGATCAGATCGTAGTCCTTTCGGCAGAGAATCCGACTCTTGACGTTTTCATAGACGAGAGTGATCTGACGCCCTAAACCCGCGGCGGTGACTTTTTTAGTCGCCAACGCAAGCATCTGACTAGAAAGATCTACCGCCGTAATCTGTAGTCCCGGTATCTTAGTGGCTAACCGGAGAGGAATGTCTGCAGTGCCCGTTCCTAAGTCGATGGCTGAGTTGGCAACTGGCGCCAATGCTACGGCTCTCAGGGCAAACTGTTCATTGACCGCACTATTGTCGATGCTGTCGTATTCGATGGCGTCCTCTGCGGTATCCATGACTTCGGGCTCTAGAACTCGAATCACTGTTGTCTCCCCTGGTGTTGAAGCTCCACTAAGTCGGTAATCGCCTGGTCCACTTGTTCCAGATTGTTTACGACAAAGAGCTGTTCTTGATGACGAGAGATATGAAAACTCTGTTTGAGCACTTCGCTTAGAGAAAATGGCTTAATCACCGTGTTGCCAGCGATCAAAGACGCCCCTTCTCTAGGGGAGGAGAGCAGGCCTGCCCCCCAAATGCGGTAGTCTTCTACGGTACCCACCAACCCAAACTCCACCGTCCAAAAATAGAGCCGTTCTAAAAGAGTCTGTTCGCTAGGGCTCCTCTCCAAAGACGCCACAGCCCCGGCTACCCGTTGTTCGGCCTGGGCTTTGTCGACTGGAGAACTCTTTTCCTGGGCATTGAGTTGGGAGAGCGCGACATTAGCGTCATAGAGGGCCACGTCCTCGGCGGTGGACCTGGTTTGTAAGCCCAGTTCCGCAAAGCGTTTAATCAAAGAGCGGTACTCGTTGCTAAACATCAAAGGAAGGTGGCCTATCAGATCGTGAATGCGATCGGGAACGGGCGAGTGACAAACATCTTTGGCAGCACGGACATTGTGGGCCAGAGGAAATATCTGCTGGCTCTGCATTGAATGATAGTTCCCATAGGGGACGTACCCTTCTACAAACTTAGCGCTCCAGCCAAACGATTGGAGTCGCTCTTCAACATGATTTCTGTCAGGCAATCGGTTCGGGTCAAATTCACATTGTTCCATGCCTGCCAGATAGCGAGGATCTAGCTGATGAGAAACTTGAGAAACAAAAGAGGAATGAGCTCTTTTAAATTGGGACCAAACAAGGTCACACTCTGAAGCAAAGGCTATATTTGAAATTTCGAACATTTCGGCCACTCCCCACTTCCCCTAACTACTGCCTTAGCAAGAAGTATGCTCAGGCAAAAAAAATGTTTTTGCCGACCGGGATCGGAAAAAATGGCCCCAGTGGTAGCAAGAAACTCAGGCACGTTGAGCCACAATGACACTGAACCCCGAAGGCAGTTCCAGCACCTGGGTTAGGCAAAGGCCGGTCTCCTTAAATAAGTTTCTGTATTCGGATTCGGTTCGCTCCCTGCCGCCTGTCATTACGAGCATCGTCATATCGACGAGCTTGCTCCAGTGAGGACCTGGTGAAACGGGGATAATCCGCTCGACAACTAGTACTTTCCCGTGGGGAGGAAGGGCCTCCGCACATCGAGTAAGAATAGCGCGGGCCTGTTGATCATCGCAGACGTGGATCACGCTCTTCATTAGATAGAGGTCGAACCATTTGGGAATGGAAACCGTGGCGTCGCCTTCAATGACATTGATACGATCTTCAAGGCGATGGCTTGCTATCACCGCTCTTGCTCCTTTAACGGAGACGGGCAGATCGAAGAGTGTTGCTTGAAGTTCAGGGTTCTTTTCCAAAAGCTTACAGAGAAAAATCCCGTGCCCGCCGCCCACATCCATAAGGGTAGTTGCCTCGGAAAGATCAAAGGCCTCAGCCATCTCTTGTGCGGTGGTCAAGGTGATCTCTTCCCAACCGTTATGGAACCTAGAACCCGTCTCCGGATGGTCGGCAAAGTATTCAAAGAGAGGCTTTCCAAATACGTGGTCAAAGGCGGGCCTCCCTGTCTGAAGGCTATAAAGGAGATCTCCCCACGCCTGGTAGGTCTCTCCTCCGGAAAACATAGAAACCTCTTGCACCAGAGTTTGGGGATGGTCGCTGCGAAGATACTGGCCACCTTCCGATAGCCGATATAGGCCTGAAGTCTCTTGTTCGACGGCACCGAAGGAGGCCAGAAATGTGAGTAACCGTCTAAGAGCGCCAAGGTCCAATTTCAAAATGTGCGCTAAGTCTTCAGCAGAATGACCTTCGTGGGCAAGCTGGTCTGCCAGACCCACTCTTACCGTGGCAAAGAGCGCGCAAGAATAGTAGTAGCCGTGAGCCAGCTCCCGAAGTTGCTGTCTAGAGTTCGCCATTTATATCACTCCAAAAAAAAGAGTAGCCATCTGGGAAGCGCTTTAGCATTTTACGTGCCGCGCCACATCAAGGCATGGCGACCAGACGCCGGGCATAAGGGCTCGCAAAGGCGCAAAGGTATCGCAAAGGTATGGCGTCACTTTGCGAAATCTCGCAGGCAGGCATACGAAAGATCGCAGGGAAATTGGGTCAGATTGGACAGAGAAGTTTGTGGGGGGGGGGGCTTCGCAAAGTGACGCCATACCTATGGGGAAACTAGGCTTCCGCAATGGGGGAGGATTTGGTCCAAAGGGCTATTTGGTTGTTAAGGTCTCGTCGTAGACGTCAGGATTTATCGGGGGGATTTGATAGCTGATCTTTTTTATTTCGTTGGGGCGTTCGGGAATAATAGCCAAGTAGGTCTCTTTTTCATTGGTCGGAACCCACAAGTAGTTTTCTGAAAGTTTGTATCGCTGTAGCGGGTTGCTGGCGCCTAAATACCGACCAGGGAGTACGGTGCCCTTATAGATCAGCTCAAGGGGCTTTGGTAATGGCCCGTGAAACGTAGAGAGCGAGTAAACCCAGGCTTTAGCCCCGCGATGATAAATGCCGTAGACCCGGCTTGGTAAAAAAGTTCCGTTGGTCTTGCTTAAATTTCCTTGGCCCTGACTGAGTTCCAAAAGCATTGGGGCCGGTGCCTCACTATCGGGGGTGAGCTGAAAGGGTGCCGAGAGACGGTTTTTTATAAACGAAGGCGTCTCGTCGGCAAAAACTGGGGTTAGAAAAAGGCTCGCCAGCAATGGGAATGCAATCGAGAAAAATTTCACTTTGTCCCCTTGGGATTGGATGCCGTTTTTGGCATCGGGTCAAAGTCCACGTACTTTGCCAGTGGTGGCGTGCTGTCCACCCAGAATTCATAATGCTCTTTTTTAAACGTGGGCGTCCACAGCCGGTCTCGACCGAGAAAATAATTTTGAAAGGGGTTTTTAGCACCCAAGAAGGACCCGGGCAAAACGGTGGCCGCTCGCAAATATTCCATGGGGTTCGTCTTGAGCTTTCCGTAACTATCGGTGACCACCTGATACCAACGATTCTCACGAGGTAAAAAGTAAAGGTAAACGCGGTTGGCGCGGAGTGAGCTTAAATTTATCGGTAGAGCATTTTTTCGCTGTTCGTAAATTTCTCGCTGCCGGTCGGCTTCCATCAAAAGTAGGATGGGTTTTTCTTCATACCGCTGCAACCGCTTGGGAACGTAATCGGGTTTTACCAATGGAGAGATGGGAGTCGGCGAAGGAGATTGAGTGGGAAGGATCGCCAGCGCAGAAAGGCTGACACTCCCGATAATCCCCAGGATTTTTTGCTTCATTTTCATCCAGTTTTATTGGAGCACCACCCGGGTGCCCTTTGCCCTACTTGGGCCCGGTGCATCACCCTGGCTGCTGTTTACTAGGCTTTCCCAGCTCCGTGCCATCGTTCAAAAGAATTGAGGGCACCGCGCCCGTGGCCAAATTGGCTAGGTCGGATTTAAGAAGTGGACTTCCGTCCGCTTTCTGCGGATTATTTTTGGGGTTTCCATTCGGAAGGGTTAGCTGAGAAACAACATTGGTGCCGTTATCGACGTTGGTCTGCATTAGGCCGTCTTTGCCGCCTGCACTTACGCCGAATTTAAATTCTTGGGAAGTAACGGGCGTCGGCGGCACGTCTATCCCTTTTCCCCCAACATCAACTTTTTTGGGGTTTAAATTTAGCGGATCGCTTTTTCCGACCCGAACTACCGGTGTTTTATCCCCTTCGGCATTGTCATTAACGAGGTCTCCGGGATCTACAAATTTAATTTCCGGATCTTTGATTACGCTTTGGTGGGCTGGTTTTTGTTTATCAGCGGCCGAAGTCAATGAGCTCACCAGCAAAAGGATAATTAGTCGTGTCATCTCTCTATTGTACGGTGCCTTTGGTCAGGTCGTCGAGCTTCTGAATTAATCTAATAATACTAGTGTCTTGGCAGAGGACCCGGGCCTCATCCAAAGTGAACCACTTCAAGTCGATCGACTCTTCAGACACCACTATCTTCTCAGGCTCTTGGGCTACCACGACGTAGCGCACATCATAGTGCCAGTGGCCGGGTTCTTTGCCTGCAGGTATCCAGTGAGAATCCAGGTCGAAGATTGGGCGATCGTCGCCTTCTACCCAAGAGAAGATCTTCACGTTGGTTAGGCCCGATTCTTCCTCCGTCTCGCGCAGTGCAGTTTCCGCCATATCAAAACTGCCGTCCGCATGGCCTCCAAGCTGGAGCCACTTATTGAGCTTTTTGTGGTGAGTCAAAAGCACTTTGGAAAAATCGGGAGTGACCACCAGGGCGGAACTGGTCAGGTGCGCGGGGAAACAGTCACGCTCGGCACAACGTGGCTCCGCACTCACTAAAGCACGAAAGCTTTCCACCATCTCTGGCTCGCCCCAGTGGGCGCTGTAGTTTTTTAAAAGGGGCACGAGGTTTTCACGCGGCATCATTCCTAGGAGGTAACACAGATAGGGGCCAAAAAAAAAGCGGATTGCCCCCGGCCTTCGGTCGGGCAATCCGCTTTGGGGCCGCAGCAAATGGCGAAATCAAAAAACAGGCTGCGCTATTAAAGGGTTGAGACTCCCGGGCTTGCGGCCCGAGAGATCTGGGCGCAAAAATCGTGCGGCTGAGACTTTCGGGTTTGTGGCCCAAGAGATCATAGTTCTCGGAGTAAGATTATCGCAGGGTTGGGGACGATAAGGGTAACCCCATAGCGTTACTGCCACCCGACGTTGCTGTTTTTCCGAGAAGGCGGCTTAGGATCTTTTGGCCATTCTTACGGCACTGAAAGCGGCGCAGTTGTAGCCAGCGCTCAGCCTGACTTTCAAGAATCGCAGTGATCACTTTGTCGTCAAGAAGCGCCTGGCGAATAATTTCGGAAACCCGATGAGGTTTTTTTGTTAGCAGCCCAACACCTGCTCCGCCCATAGTCTCAGTCACTGCGGTCTTCCGAAGGGCGAATACGGGAACTCCGAAGCGAATCGCCTCTACCAAAGGAATGCCAAAACCCTCATGCTGACTCAAACAAATGAAGGCATCGCTCTGAAGGTAGACTTTTTCTAATTCGATCTGCTCAACTTTGGTTCTAAATTCGACAGCAGAACTCAGACCCAACGCTTTGACCAAGCTGCGAACATACCGCCCGTAAAGGGGATCCTCAGATCCCACAAGAGTAAGTCGGAAGTCCAACGCGGAATCTTCGCGCAGATAGAACAGAATCTTCACCAGCTCCGCTTGCGCCTTATGAGGAGTGATTCGACCTACAAAAAGAAGCCTCTTTGTGGTGGTGGCAGGCTTTCTAAAGAGGGCCGGGCCTTCGGCCGAAGTCAGATCTAAAAGAGGGAGCAAGTGGACTGGACCTAACCCATGGTCTTCAATCTCAAACGCATTGAACTGAGAGTCTGCATAGACCGCCTGCACTTTGCCTTGATACTGACGTAGTTGCTGACGACCTAAGTTCGCCATCTTTGCCATAAAGGCATCGTGACCAAAATATTTGGCTGGCGTGATGTTGTGATACACGAGCGACTTTTTGCACGGGAGTTTTAGCACCGATTCCAATTGAGGATTGCCCTGGGAATGGTGAATTAAGAGAACTTCCGTTGGTAAAAAATCATGAGTGCACGGATCGTTTACTACGAGTTCTGCCCCTTTTCGATCATGGGCAAAGATCTCCCCTCCAATACCAATTTCTTTCAGCCAGGCTTGAATGCTGATCATGTGCGAAGTCACAGCATCAAAGGGCCGGGCGCAGGCGTGGTATTGGTGGATGA
Organism: Deltaproteobacteria bacterium; assembly: GCA_043776735.1. Classification (GTDB taxonomy): domain Bacteria; phylum Bdellovibrionota; class FAC87; order UBA2466; family UBA2466; genus JBGSST01. Next base: position 28,194 of record JAYVQZ010000008.1, read on the forward strand.
CTTTTTTCAATTCCGGCTCCGATTCATGGCGGTAAGCCGAAGGGATCGTAGCTGTCTCGTGCCCCAACGCAACCACTCCACGACCTGGGGAACTCCGCGGATGGGGCCGTGCTCAAAGTGGCGTAAGAGAAAAGCTAGGAGGGACGCTTCGGGAATGCCCAAATCCGTATTGCGTTCGCCAAGACGGTGAAGCCACAACTGCGACAGGTAAGGAACCCGTTCTTTTTTTGCCCCGATCGCTTTTCGCACTCTTGAGCGAAGGGCCGTCTCAAGGCCGGAATCTCCACCTAATATGAAGTCCTGCTTTTTCAAGAAAGGTTTTCCACCAACACGGCCGAGGCTTCGCCGCCACCGATGCAGATGGCTGCCACTCCATAACCTTTTTTCTCGGCGCGCAGAGCGTGGAGTAGGGTGATCAAAATTCTTGCGCCGCTGGCGCCAATGGGATGGCCCAATGCCACAGATCCGCCGCGGACATTTACCTTGGATTCGCTGAGACCCAATTCTTTCATGCAGGCTAAGGCAACAACACTGAAAGCCTCATTGATTTCAAAAAGGTCCACTTTTTCGACGGAGAATCCTGTGACTTCCATCAGTTTGCGAACCGCGCCCACCGGAGCGGTAGTGAACCATTCGGGCGCTTGAGCAAAACTCACTTGGCCTAGGATTCTTGCCATCGGCACTAAGCCTTTTTTCTTGGCCCAATTTTCATTGGCAATGACTAAGGCCGCACCGCCATCATTGAGCGAGCTAGCATTTGCCGCCGTCACGGTTCCCGCTTTTTGAAACGCGGGGCGAAGTTCGGGGAATTTATCAATCTTCCCTTTGCCGGGCTCTTCGTCGGTATCTACGACAACCGTTCCTTTTTTAGTGATGATCTCAACGCCAACAATCTCTTCTTCAAACTTTCCACTAGCGATGGAATTCATCGCCCGTTGGTAACTTTGGGCGGCAAACCGATCCTGCTCTTCACGCGAGTAAGATCCGTCTTTAGCGCAAAGCTCGGCACAATCTCCCATATGCTGGTTGTTGTAGACGTCCCAAAGGCCGTCTTGAATCACACTGTCGATTACTTTTTGGTGGCCCAAACGGTAACCTTCCCGAGCGCCTTCCAAAAGAAACGGGGCCCGGCTCATGCTTTCCATGCCACCGGCAACCATCACCTGGCTATCTCCACAACGGATGGCCTGATCGGCCAGCATCACGGCTTTTAGTCCACTCCCGCAAACGCGGTGGACGGTCGTGGCTCGGACGGATTGAGGAAGTCCTGAAAAAATAGTGGCTTGGCGTGCGGGGGCTTGGCCCAGGCCGGCTTGAAGCACACAGCCCATCACGACCTCTTCTACGTCGGCGGGGGTGATCTTGGCCCGTTCTACCGCGGCTTTAATGGCGGCAGCGCCTAATTTAGGGGAGGGGACGTCCTTTAAAGCGCCTAAAAAAGCCCCAATGGGAGTGCGAACGGCTGAGAGAATCACGCTCTTTTCCAAGGAAACCTCCTAAAACGTAAAAACAAAACCTAAGCTGCCCTAAGTTCACTAGGCAAGTCACTTAACGTAATTACGGGCTCTCTCCTAGGGGTTTTAGAAATAGAAAACCGGAGAGAAGGAGGGGTAAGTTCCTTATCTCCGGTTAGCTTGGTTTCGTCGGTCAGGAGTTACTTGGTTTTGAACTTCATCATCAACTCATAGCCATCTACCGTGCTTACGTTTGGCTGGGATACATTCGAATTCGGGTCATAGGCCGCTGGTGTTGTCAGCGGGCTGATCTCTTTATTGTAGTTTTGGTTCGTGCAATTGAAGGCGTGAAGTCTTCGGACCACTAGCTTTGACCCTTTGGGTACGTAGACCCGAGCTCCGTCAAAGGCACCATAGGTGATGGTTTGAGCATTGATGTCATTACCACTCTCCGTGCTTCCTTGGAGCACGTAGTCAGTTAAGGAACTTTCTAATTTTAACGCCTTAATCAGCTTAAGCAGCTTAGTGGAGTTGTCCAAACCAAATTGGATGTCCCAGCGTACGCATTTTGCTCCTGTTTTCCTGCCCCACACGACGTCAACCATATCTCCGTCAGTGCCGTCACCGGCACCCAATCTCATCGCTTCGGTAACCGGTCCTAAAGCCGTTAAAGCTCGATCGGCCTGTGAAAGGGGGATGGCAGTGTGCTGGGTGCCACAGCCAGCGAGTGCGAGTGCGAAAAACATTCCTAACCAAACTGCGTTGTCCATTTGAGAACTCCTTGTTGTGCCTTTACGGCTTGTTTGGGTGGTTGCCTATCTCTGTATTCTGCGTGAATTCATCAGGGGGCTGAACTCATATAATTTGCGTGATCGGCCACGGCTGAACAGTATAATTGTTAAGTAAATACAGATACTTATAATTGACACTCAAAAGGGCGCCGTGAGCCGTTTTCTGGGCATTGGCCGGTAGTTTAGGGCGAAACAGAAGACGGCCCACTGTCACGAGTTTCTGATGCCATCAGGCGCCCCCTCCGCTAGACTCCCTCGTCAAATGATGAACGAAAAATACGATCCTCAACCGATTGAGGGCAAATGGCAGAAGACCTGGGATGACGTTCAAGCTTTTAAGGCCAGGGACGAAGATCCTCGTCCCAAGTTTTATTGCCTCTGCATGTTCCCCTATCCCAGTGGAGCCATCCACATGGGGCACATCCGTAACTATTCCATTGGCGATTTGGTTAGCCGTTTCAAGAGAATGAAGGGCTTTAATGTTTTGCAGCCCATGGGCTGGGACGCCTTTGGATTGCCGGCCGAAAATGCCGCCATCCAGCGCGGCATTCATCCAAAGACCTGGACGCTTCAGAACATTTCCCAAATGAAGGCCGAATTTAAACGGATTGGTATCTCTTACGATTGGGATCGGGAACTGGCCACCTGCCTTCCCGATTATTACAAATGGGAGCAGATGCTTTTTGGCCGCTTCTATGAAGAGGGATTGGCCTACAAAAAAACTGGCCAAGTCAATTGGTGTGAGTCGTGCCAGACGGTTTTAGCTAATGAGCAGGTTCAAGATGGCAAGTGCTGGCGTTGCGATAACTTGGTGTTGCTTAAAGATCTTTCGCAATGGTACCTGCGCATCACGGAATACTCCGACCAGTTACTCTCTGGCCACGAACAACTAAAGGGCGGCTGGCCCGATCGTGTGCTCGACATGCAAAAATACTGGATCGGCGAGAGTCAGGGCGCACGAGTTCGGTTTGCTGTTGAGAATGCCTCCGACGAAATAGAAGTCTTCACGACCCGTCCCGACACCGTGTTTGGCGTAACGTTTGTGACGATTGCTGCCCAACATCCGTTGGCAGAAAAGCTTTGTTCCAAAGAGACGACGGCAACTCTGATGAAATTTCGTCAATCGGCCAAAAAAGCGGCTATTGATGAAGTTCCAGAGAAGAACGGTTTTCCTACGGGAAGCTTTGCCGTGCACCCATTAACTGGCGAGAAAGTACCCGTGTGGGTGGGTGACTTTGTGGTGATGGATTACGGCACGGGTGCGGTAATGGCTGTGCCGGCTCATGACGAACGCGATTTTGAATTTGCTCACAAATACAATTTGCCCATCAAAGTGGTGATTGAGAAAAAAGACGAGCCTGCCGAGTTGCCACTTAAGGCCGCCTACACGGAGGGCGGTGTGTTGTTGGACAGCGCTCAGTTTTCTGGCATGGACAACGAAGCGGCTAAAAAAAGCATTGCCACAGAACTAGAAAAAATAGGCAGAGGGAAAGCGACGATCCAATACCGTTTGCGGGATTGGGGCATCAGCCGCCAGCGTTATTGGGGCACGCCAGTTCCTATCATCTATTGCAAAGACTGCGGTCCGATAGCCGTTCCCCTCAAAGATCTGCCAGTCACTTTGCCAGATGACATTGATTTTCTCGGCGTGAAGGGAAATCCGCTAGAGACCCATCCCACGTACAAACATGCTCCGTGTCCGAAATGCCAAAAACCGGGGACGAGAGAGACCGACACCATGGACACTTTCATGGAGTCGTCTTGGTACTACGCTCGCTTTACCAGCCCCAAGTGCGATACTGGCCCCTTTGAAAAAAAGGCCGCCGACAAGTGGCTACCCGTAGATTGTTACATCGGCGGGGTGGAGCACGCGTGCATGCATCTACTTTATTCCCGCTTCTTCCATAAGGTGTTGCGCGATTGGGGCTACGTTTCTGGCGATGAACCGTTCACCAAATTGCTCACTCAAGGAATGGTGATCAAGGACGGCGCCAAGATGTCCAAGTCAAAAGGCAACGTGGTGACACCGGCTAGCATCATCGACAAGTACGGGGCGGACACTGCCCGGCTTTTTAGCCTTTTTGCGGCCCCTCCTGAAAAAGATCTGGATTGGAATGAAAAGGGAGTGGAAGGTTGCTTCCGGTTTGTAAATCGAGTGTGGCGTCTGTTCTACCAATTCCGAGAGGTTATTGCCCAGGCGCGTCCGGAACCAGGAGACGATCTCACCGATGAACTTTTGGTGATCCGCCGAAAAACTCATTGGATGATCCAGAAGATGACCGAGGATGTGGATTCGCACAAATACAACACTGCAATCTCGGCAGCGATGGAGCTGGTCAACGAGTTCTACTCGCTCATGGACAAACAACCCAAGGCCTTTGAAACTGAAAGCGCAAAGTCCGTGGTTTCGGAGAGTTTGAACGGTTTGGTTCTTTGTTTGGCCCCTTTTACCCCCCACCTTTGTGAGGAGTTGTGGCAGGCGATGGGGAACCAGTCTTTAATTTCTCAAGCGGCTTGGCCAGGCTTTAAAGCCGAGCTATTGGTAGGAGAGTCCTTTCTATTGGTGGTTCAAGTGAACGGAAAGGTGAGAGAAAAAATTGCGGTGGCTAAGGGGACGACCAAAGACCAGATTGAAAAGATGGTTAAAGCGTTACCGAAAGTAATGCAGCACACCGAAGGAAAGACGTTAAAGCAGTTTGTTTATGTACCGGAGCGCTTGGCAAATATTGTTGTGGTTTAGCGGGCTTTTGCTGTTGTCCGGTTGCGGCTACAGCTTGAGCCATCGGCTTAAGACCTCTTTTGTGTCCCCGCGTGGGCTTTTTGTCCCTATGTTTGATAACAAAACAGAGGAGACGGGCGCGGAACGTATTTTTACCAACGCGTTGATTCGCGAGCTAGAGAGTCACGGTAATTTGGTAATAGCCCATTCTGGTGAGGACGCTCTTGAACTGCGGGGAATTATCACCGGAGTCAGTTACGCCCCCAGTGCCTTTTCTGATTATGGGTTTCGTGGACTGCAGTCCTATCGCCGTATGCCTGTGGAACTTGGTCTGAATGTTTCCCTACAATTGACGTTGGTAGATCCTAGAAATCAGCGAGTGCTATGGTCCAATTCCTTTAGCGGATTTCGTCGGGTGGAAGCTCCTCAAAATCGCACCTATGACTTTGAAGCGCCCAGCTCATTAGGGCTTTTTACTCAGAGCTTAGTGGAGGCTCGGTATCAGGATGTGGCGCGAGATATAATGCGCGACATTTACGACGACATGGTCGACTTTTTTCCTGCAAAACAATGACCACCGCTGGCGACATTTTTAAGGAATTAGACTCTGGAAAGTTCCGACCGGTTTATTTGATCGTGGGCGATGAACCGTTTCAAGCCACTGAAATCTTAGGGCGCTTCAAAGCGTTTTTCTCTAAGACTAAAGAGAGTGACGATTTTTTAATTGAGACCTGGGACGGGGAGGGGATGGCCTTTGACGATTTCCGCACTTCACTCGAAGAGCTGCCAGGCCTTTTTTCTCAAGGGGCCCAGACCCGCTATATTGTCTGCTACCGCTTTGAACGCCTTGCCATCTCTTTGCAGGAAAAGCTAGAAGACTATTTTAAAAATCCTAATCCCGATGTCTGTCTGGTTTTGTGGGCAACTAAAGCGGACAAGCGCAAAAGCTGGGTCAAAGCGATCGAAGCCAATGGGGCCCTTCTTGTTGTCGAAGAACCAAAGTTTCGTGACTGGGCCAAGTGGCGTGGCTACATGGAAAAGAAAATCGGAAAGCGCCTGGGAGCCGGGGCGTGGGAACGCGCGCTGGAAGAGGCCTCTCACACGCTCAGCCTTGTCGCCGCTGATCTAGAGCGCTTAGCCACCTATGTGGGAGACCGTCTGGAAATTACCGATGCGGACGTGAAACAGTTTTCTTGTTCAGGTGGCATGACCGATCTGTTTACCTTCATCGATGATGTCGCCCAGAGGAAAAAAGAGACGTCGTTCTTACGCTTTCATGCGTTGATCCGTTCCGGAGAGGCAGAGCTAAAACTACTTTCGTTATTGGTTCGGCAGTTTCGTCTGATGGATCGGCTCAGCAGTCTGATGGAGCAGAAGGTTGCAGAAAGTCAGTGGGCCTCTGAGCTGGGCGTTCCCCCTTTTGCCCTTTCCAAGTTTAAGTTGGCATTAGCTCGGCAGAACCAACCGCCAGAAGTGGCGCTGCGCCTTATCTCTGAGACCGACTATCTTGTAAAAACCGGAAAGGCGTCGCTTTTTGACGCGTTTCTTGTCCCGTATTTTTCCGCTTAACCTACCCAGGATAAACGCAAAGCATCAAAAAAATCGGATTGCTTAAAATTATGAGGTGGAGACTACCGGACCTTCGTTCCGAGAGATCGCCGCAACTATGATCTCTCAGACCTAAAGGCCTGCGAGTCTGAACCCTGTCACCTAGCCGCAACAACGTCGAGTTCAGTGCGTAAGCGGCAGAAGGGCGCAATAATTTATTACCCAATTTCATAAGCCTAGTTATGATTACCTCGATGCGCCTCTATCGAATCTCCCTATTTGCTCTGATACCCTTTCTTACTACGTGTTCGTTAGAGACTTTTCCCCATGAGCTGAAAATTCGAATGGCCTACTCGCCCCAAACGGCTTTGGGAGTGACCGGTTCTCGCTCGCTGGTTCTTGCTGACATGAACTGCTTTGCTTTTGTCTTTAAGAAAACTGGTTCTGACGAAGTTACCGATACTATGACGGCCGGACTCTCCCATCAGTGTCTAGGCATTGAAGGAACTGTCTCGACTCTTGTAGATCTAAATACGGCTCAGGCCGGGGTTACGGTAACCCTGGCTCCAGGCACTTATTCTGGTGAGGTTTTTGGTTTTTTTAACAACAGCGGAAATTGCTCTGGAAAAACACTCGCTCAAGTTTTTGAAAGGGTTCCCAACGTTTTTTCCATAGGGACATTCCCCGCGACTGATTTAAAAGCGGGCAGCGAAGTGACTATTACCTCGAATTATAGTTCTGGGACCACTGCAGATAAAGTAATCTCCTGCCCGCCGCTGTCGGGTTCTGCTATTCTGCCCGCGGTGGACAATGCCTATGTTGGAGTCATGCCGACCGCGTCCTTTTTTAGCCTGGATTGGGCAGTCACCTCGGGCACTACTGTTCCGCCCCACTGGCAAGCTTATAACGCCATACCCCTTTCCCTCTCAAATCTCTTTCCCTATACGCAAGGGTATACCGGGGGGGCAAACCCTTATCATACCAAGCTCTCAGTGTTCTATTACTACCCCTACAATAATTCCTACAACACGGTAAAAATTGTGGCAGTAGGTGGTGCTGGTTTTGTGCCTACCAACGCCAATTGCACTGGAGGTTCGGTTTCTCCGACTGCCTTTGAGATGGCCTTTTGGACGGGGGGGGCGCCCATAGGGCAATGGCGGCACGGCCGGACTATCGGCAATGGAGATAGTACTTTTCTACAATATGCAGACGAGCCGGTTTCTAGTTACGTTGGTAATTATTCAGCCCACGGGAATCGGCCGCAGATTGAGGTTGCCATCGCCACGCAGGCCTACGGCGACGCGAGTCAGTGCGCTAGGTTTGATCTTTCTCAATTTCGATTAGAGGTGAGTCCGTAACCGTTTTGGGAAGGAAAGCGCTCTCCAAACGCGCGCTCGGCCTCTCGATTTCAATTGCGATACTCGCCGTCACCCCTCCTCGATTTAGCTATCGCAGCAATGAGCGATACTAATTATCCCAATCCTGGCATCCGGCCTAAGATTCTAAAACAGGAGGAAACTTATGAAGATTGAAAAGTTATTTCAGGTATTGGTGGTAGGCGGAGCTCTAATGGGCGGACAGGCCATTTCATTAGCTGATTCGCAGGTCACATCAACAAGCTCGACCAAAAACACATCTCAAAAAGAGGTTGCTGGTGGGGAACTTCTGCCGATCTTTTGCACCTCGGTGGCGGAATGTCCGAAGGACGCCACGGGACATCCCAAGGTAAAAGAAGGATTTGAATGCTGCTGGGGAACTAGCTGTGAAAAACTCCCCTAATTCCACTCAAATGGTCGGGGAGGGAAGGTTCCTCCCCGGTACTCTTCCGATTTCACCACCCCTTTCCAAGGTCGCCAGAGTATGGGCCTATCGAAAACGGGTGGAACATGAGGCTGCGGATCAGTTTGAAAGGCTTGCGGCCGGGTTAAGTGAACTCGGAGCGGATACCAAACTCATCAGGCTTGCCAAACTTTCTGCCGAAGACGAAAAGCGCCATGCCATTTTGTGCCGTAAAATCATCGATCAAACCGATGCTCAAGTGATAGGCAAGGCGCCTCAGTTGGGGATGTCGCTGGGTCCAGAACACTGGGAGTTACGCCAACGAATATTATATGCCTGTGTGTCTTTATCGTGTGTCACAGAAACCCTAAGCACCGCCTTATTGATTGAAATGAAAAAACAGGCGGGACCTCTCACCGTAAGGGAAACGGTCCATTCGATCTTGGAGGATGAGATCACCCATAGTCGAATCGGGTGGGCGCAGCTAGCCACCGAAGCTAATTACTGCGATGTGAGTTGGTTGTCCCCTTTTATTCCTGGGATGATTCGTGATGCCATAATGGCTGAACCACTTCCCCGGGTTGTCCAAGGCGCCGAGTCTTTGAACGACAACGAATGGCTCAGCGAGTGGGGGATTCTCCCCGAGGCCAAAGCAACAGCTATTATGCTATCAGCGATAAATGGAGTCGTCTTACCTGGACTTAAGGCATTTGGAATTAACCCGCCTTCGAATCCGCCAATTTAAATCCACCTTTTGTTCTGTTAGGTAGCGAGCGCTAGAGTCTCAAAATTTAACTCTAGGGCAGATAAGGCATCGATCAAGAAAATGCCCAGCGTTACTTTCTGGGCCCGATCCCATAACATGAAGTTAGTCCCCATTTTTTTTAAGATTATCGCAATGTGCCACTTAGATACCAAATGAAGTTCTGAGGTGCACTGCAGCATTCGGTTTTTAAGGGGACGTTGTGGCCGATGAATGGGGTTAATTGTTCCGTGCTTAGCGGATGGGGAGATTTCGAGTGAAAGTGAAAACCAACGGTCAGCAAGACCAAATCGAGCGCCTCTTTCTACGTGGGCCGCAACCGCGATTATCGGAATTGTGCCGAGCCTTTAAAATGTTTGTCGAGATTCTGCGAGGTTTTCGAATCCTCCATTTTATCGGCCCGTGCGTCACTGTCTTTGGTTCCGCCCGTTTTCGAGAAGATCACCCCTTTTACGAATTAGGCAGAAGTGTTGGAGCTGAGTTGGCCAGATCGGGGTTTACCGTGATTACCGGGGGAGGGCCCGGCATAATGGAAGCTGCCAATCGTGGGGCCAAAGAAAGTGGGGGGCGTTCCGTAGGTTGTAATATTCTGCTTCCCGCCGAACAAGAACCCAATTCCTATTTGGATTTATGGGTGGATTTTAAATATTTTTTTGTACGAAAGTTGATGCTGGCGAAATACTCCTACGCCTTTATTACTTTGCCAGGCGGGTTCGGTACAATGGATGAAATCTTTGAGGTCGCCACCCTAGTGCAGACGGGTAAGATCAAAGACTTTCCCATTGTTCTGATGGGAGTGGACTATTGGCAGCCGCTAATCGATTTTTTGAAAAACACAATGGTAGCTCGCGGCACTATCGATCTCGCCGACCTGGAAAAAATAATCGTCAGCGATTCTCCAGCTGAGGTTGTGCGGCAAATTCGAGAGACGGCACTTTCCCGATTTGGCCTAAGTTATGGTCCGATGCCTAAACGGAAATGGTATCTCTTAGAGAGTTAATCGTGTTGGTCGATTCCCACAGCTCTCGTATTTGGATTCTCCTTTTCCTTGCCGTGGCCCTTACTGCCACGGTGCTTCGCCGCTGAAAAAAAATGATGCGACAAGATAGTCTGGAAGTCGTTCTCCTTGAGGCCCGTGATACGATAGGTCTCAATGCTGCGTCGATTATTCATTTTCCTAATCAGTGGCCTCCTTTTGGCTCTGTGCACTTGTTCCTTGCAAACCTTTCATCCGCAACTTTCTGTCAGTGTTTCCGTCTCTGAGGATCAGCCGCAGAACGCTCGCTCAAACCCGTCTCTAAGCCATCTAAATTGTTTTCTTGTGGTGTTTGGCGGCAATAATTTTGATGATTTTTCAAATGCGGATACCGGAACTCGTTCCCACAGTTGCCTCCATTTGGCCGGGAAGCCCAGTGAATTGGTCAGTCTTTCGACTGCACAAACGGGAATCACCGCGAGTATCCCCTCTGGCCGCTATTCCATCGAAGTCTTGGGATTGACCGCGTTAAACGGAGATTGTTCGGGAAAGACGATTAAGGAACTCTTTGCTGGTGAGATTCCCTCGCTGTTTTCCGTCGCTAATCAAAGCGATGTTCAAATCAATTCCGGTGCCCAAATCAATCTAACTTCAACGTTCAGTGCGGCATCGCCCAATTTAGTTCCTCTATGCCCACCGCCTCCAGCCAATACCTGGTTGGCGACCTCGGTTGGGGCGAATGCGCTGACTATAAGGCAGTGGCACTCCGCTGTGTGGACTGGTTTAAGCATGATCCTCTGGGGTGGCTGCGATAACGCCGCAGGGGGCTGCGGCACCAATTATTATAATAACGGCGTGCAATACAACCAAGTCAATGATTCCTGGACACCGGTCTCGACGGGAATCAATGTGCCGAGTGTACGGGGTGGACACACCGCAATTTGGACCGGTTCGAAGATGATTGTCTGGGGTGGCGTTGGGCCTACGGCGTCTGTTCCCCTTAATACTGGTGGCCAATACGATCCCATTTCGAACTCATGGACAACAACTTCGGCAGGGAGCAACGTCCCTCCCGGACGGACGGAACACACCGCCGTGTGGACTGGGTCGAAAATGATCGTGTGGGGGGGAATTAACGGAAATTTTTCTGCCTTAAGTAGCGGCGGCCAATACGATCCCGTCGCTAATACGTGGACGACAACTTCGGTCGGGACCAACCTACCTAATGCGCGAATGCAACACACTGCAGTTTGGACTGGGTCGAAGATGGTTGTCTGGGGTGGCTGTTTTGATAATGCCTGCAGTTCGAAATATAATTCGGGTGGCAGGTACGATCCAGACAATGATACCTGGTTGGCAACCTCGGTGGGAACCAACGTACCCAGTGCGCGGGGCCGACACACCAGCGTTTGGACCGGTTCGAAAATGATCGAATGGGGTGGTTTTGATGGGAGTGGTTTGGGACTGACCAACACCGGGGGCCAGTATGATCCCGATGCAGATTCATGGACCGCCACTTCGTTTGCACCAAACGTTCCAGGCCCGCGGCAACTTCACTCCGCAATTTGGACGGGCCTAAAAATGATTATTTGGGGAGGTTGTAATCCTACTTTTGGTGGGGGCACGTGCTTTGCGCTTAATACTGGCGGTCAATACGATCCGCTTTTAGATTCTTGGACTCCTACCTCGTTAGGAACGAATGTGCCACCTGGTCGTTTTTCTCTCTCTGTTATTTGGACTGGTTTAAAAATGATTGTATGGGGAGGCACCGAAGGCAATACCGGGCTTAACGTGAATACCGGTGGCGTCTATACCCCGTGAAAAAGGCGTCGTTGCTGACTTCCAAGGCAATGATCTTGGCGTTTCCCGATCGATGTCACTCAAGGTAGCGGCAAACCCAATGCCGAGTTAAAATAACAAACGTCCCCATTTTATTTTTTTGGGTCTAAGCAATAAACTATCTACGATTGCTATCAACGCAACCCCCGCTAAATAAAAGACAATGTTATAAACATCAAAAGTGGTTCCCAATAACCAGTGACAGGGCAATTTGCCGCGAAGCTGATAGGGGATTGCTGTCAGCTTGAACAATTCTATTCCCACACAAAAGAAAAAAGCCAAAGTCATGGAATCGGGAATGGGCCGTCGTCTCAACGTAAGCACAATCATTAAGTACGCTGCCACGGCGTAAAGGATGTCCCCTAGTTGCTTATTCCAGAAGTGAGAACTTGTGCGATAGGTTCGCGACATCACTCCAACAGCAACAGTGGCCAGTAGGACGAGTAGAATTCTATTCATTGCCAAATCATACGCCACCGGTCCCTTTGGGTTTTCTCCAAGTCGGGATTATCACTGTAAGGGGCAGTGTCCCAATTCCTGGGCTATAATCTTTTTATGCTTAAGAAACTACC
>JAYVQZ010000009.1:0-3206 GCA_043776735.1 Deltaproteobacteria bacterium
TATCACGAAAATCGCAGGCCTCTCGAGTGCAGCCTGAGGTCAGTGCTTTGGGGTAGAAAAAGAGAATGACCGATTTCCCCTTAAAGTCAGCGAGGCAGACCTTTTTTCCATCATCGGCAACCATTTCAAAGGCAGGCGCCTTGTCTCCTTCTTTCAACATAATGTCTCTCCTTTGGTAGAGACTGTTGATAACGGGCGAAAGGGCATTGGGCAAGTCAGCCTTAACTTTCCCTGGCAATGAATCGCTTAGAAACTATGTCGGTCTAGATTGAGTGAGAAGAGATCGTTGGGCTCCGCGTCGAAACGGACGTCATTATCGGTTTCTGAAAACGCGCCACCACTAATGCCTGCGGCATAAAGATCGTTGCACGATTTGCGAAAAGGGTACTCTTCAACACCGGGCACCACCCATTCCTGAAACAGAGGTACGTCGAGTTTGCCCACCGTGGCTGAGGTCTGCCTTTCATCGCGCAACCAAACCGCATCCATTTCCGAAGCGTCCCGAAACGAGGTGTTGCGACCATGACCGGAGATTTGATGAGATTCGTCGGTTTGCGCGATGAGCACCAGGTCTCCCTTTGTGCCCCGCGCATGCCAGCGGTAACAACCAAACTGAGCGTCGTCCTTTTTGGCCTGCGGCTCCATTACGGTGGATTGCAAATGAAAAGCTGAAGTTAAGCGATTGTAGCGAAGCTCGCCGTAGATGGCTTTATCGGCAGGGGCGCCGTTGCCGCCCACACTTTCCAGATAAGCGTTCTCGAACTCGGCGCCGTAATATTTGATCACCTGCTCAATCTCACTGCGATCCCACATCAGGTATCCTGCTTGGTGATGAGACTCTGGATAAATTCCATGGACCCCCTCGATAAGAAACCCACGAGAGTGCCCGTTTTTGCCACTCCAGTAGAGCACCAAGGACGTTTTGCCCCCCACGGTAACGACCGCCTTATTTTCATAATCTGAGTCTCTTGCCCACCTTTCTGTGGGCGATGTAACTTCAATTTCGACGCGCTTACCAAAGTAATCGACCGCTTTTCTTAGAGGTAGGTCGTCAAAACTTTCGATTCCAAGCCCCTTTCGCAGATGGCAAAGAGTGGACTCTCCCCGGGCAGGGAGCCCACGATTGAGCCAGCGAAAAATACGATTAAACTCTCGTAGCTCAGGGTTCTCAAATTGCTGAGCCGCATCCACAACCTTCCAAGCGTCGTCGAGGATAGGCTGACAGGCACGGTCCACAGCGCTTCGTCCGTCAGACGAGATAAAACCGCCTGCTTCTGCTTTGGTTAAAAACCTTTTTGCAAAAGGAAGGAACAAAGTGAGATTTGCGTTTTGGGAGCCCTTGTTTCGAGCCCATTCTGCAACGTGGCGAGCGCGCGATAAAAACCCACTGAGTAGCCCGTAGACCAACATGGTCCCTAAGACCAAAAGCGAGAGAGTACAAAAGCTTCTTTTCATAGGCTGCGCCTTTCGGCGTCCGTCCCTAAGGCGACGGGTAGTTCACGTGGCTCAGACGGCTGCTTCGTGCAGGCGCTAGCCAGGGCAATCACCATTGCAAAAACAAGACACACTATCGCCTGATATCTTCCCATGAATCCCCCCCCCGCTCATTTGATTCTACGGGGGGCATGACCAGCCAGTTTGTATGAATTGTTAAAAGACCAGGCGGGTTAGCGGCCTGACAAAGGAGATTTCCACAAATGGTTATCAAATGCGTGAAAACCTTCACAATCTAGTCCCCCCTTGCTGCCCAATTGCCGGGACAGGCGGTTTCCATTACCTTGAGTCTGTGAGTTTTCCTCAAATTTCCCCTATAGAACGCCTAATGGTTGCGCTCGACGTCAATGACTGGGAGCAGGCAAAGCGGCTTATCAACGAACTTGCCCCTCACGTTGGCTATTTCAAAGTAGGCCTAGAGCTTCTGACCGCAGTGGGTAGCACCGTGGTCGTTTCTCATATCAAAAACAGTGGCGGGAAGATCTTCTACGATGGAAAGTTTAGCGACATTCCCAATACGGTAGCCGGCGCTGCCCAAGCCGCCGCGGGGTTGGGCGTCGATTTTTTTGATCTTCATGCCAATTGCGGTTTTGCCTCAATGTGTGAAGCGGTGAGAAATCGCGCTAGCTCCAAAGTGCTAGCGGTTACCGTTCTCACTTCATTTGACAACGCTGGTTGCCAAGAAATTTTTGGGGCCTCGGTGAAAGAACGAGTCACCTCGCTAGCCCGCCTTGCCAAAAAGGCGCTAGTGGATGGAATTGTCTGTTCGGCGGCGGATCTTGAGTTTCTCACTGCCGACCCTGAAATCGCCTCCCTATTGAAAGTAACCCCGGGGATTCGACCCGATTGGGCCGAGAAGAACGATCAAAAAAGAATATTTTCTCCCAAAAAAGCGATTCAGTCCGGTGCGGACTACTTAGTGGTAGGCCGGCCGATACTAAAACCGCCCTCTTCAGTGGGTTCTCCTATTGAAGCGGCAAAACGAGTTGTGGGCGAAATTGAAGAGGCACTCCGATGACAGAGCAAGAAGTTCTCCATGTATTAGAAAAGACCGGCGCACTTATGCAGAGTGGCCATTTCCTTTACACATCGGGCCGCCATGGAAGTGCCTATGTGAATAAGGATGCCCTCTATCCTCACACCACCATTGCCTCAAACGTAGGGCGCGCCTTTGCTGAAAGGTTTAGCTCCAATGATATTGATGTGGTGGTGGGACCGGCCTTAGGGGGTATTATTCTTTCCCAGTGGACGGCGTTTCATCTTTCTCGCCTCAACAACCGCGAAGTCTTAAGTGTCTATGCCGAGAAAGTGGAAGATGGCTTGGCACTAAAACGAGGCTACGACAAGCTGGTCAAAGGAAAACGCATTTTAGTGGTAGAGGACGTCATTACCACCGGAACTTCCGTCGACAAAACCATCATTGCCACGCGAGCTGCAGGAGGCGTGATTATGGGAGTTGCTGTCCTTTGCAATCGTGGCGGGCTTACCCTTGCCGATCTGAAAGACGTTCCCGCACTCCATGAACTGGTACGTTTGCCTTTGGAGTCTTGGACAGCTGACCAATGCCCTCAGTGTAAAAAGGGGATCCCGCTATCTAAAGACCTGGGTAAAGCCAAAGCCCTATAGCAAAAAGGTACTAAGTACATTGCTGTCCGGCTCGCGCGACAGCCAGAAATTGAAAAGGGCCTGAAACCAAGGCATTACAGTTTTTT
>JAYVQZ010000010.1:0-3191 GCA_043776735.1 Deltaproteobacteria bacterium
TGCATCGGCTATGCCGAAAATTGAGGAGGGGTAGACCAACGGTTCCGGTTCACCATTGAACAGGGTGCCGAAAAGGGCTCGCTGCGCTGTCTGAGTATACGACAGAGTACGGAGGGGAAATCGTTATTTTTTTCTCTTTGCTGCCATCCCTTGGCGCGTGGTGATTTTGTCGGAGCAGCTGCTTTCCTTTTAAGGAAATGGCTTCTTTTGCCTTCAGAGAGCCGGTTTCACGATTTTTCGCAAGCCACGAAGTGGCGCGGCGGCAATCTCAGTCGGTGACGTAGCCCCCGGCGCTTTCGGTTGAGCAAGTCTTCTCCCAAACGCTTCAGTTACGACACGGGACCTCGGTCCTCTGGTCATAAAACCGATTTTTTATTCTGTTCGAGAAGAAGGATAACGCCCTCTAGGGTGAGGTTCGGGAGCCAGCGTGACGGAGCTCTTAAATGGGGCTGAATCATTCCGCCCAAGCCGCCGGTTAATACGACCTCGGGGGTTTTTCCAAGTTCTTTGGTCATTCGTTCGAGCAAACCGTCAATCAGCGAGGTGTAGCCCAGCACTACGCCAACGCGAATGCAATCGACCGTGCTGCGGCCAATGGCCTTTTCTGGAAATTCCAGATCGATGATGGGAAGTTTTGCAGTTCTCATTCCCAGAGATTCTAGTCCCATGCGAATGCCAGGGACAATGGCACCGCCCTCGTACGTGGGGCCGGCTGTGACCACATCAAAGTTGGTGGTGGTTCCGATATCCACCACGATCGCTGGCAGTTTAAGGTACTTTGCCGCATAAGCGGCATTGGCCAAACGATCCGCGCCCACATCTTCAGGACGATCCACGCGGCAGACAAGTTGTCCTTGGGTTCTTGCTTCTACAAAAAAAGGTTCTTGTTTGAGAAAGTCGCGGCAAAAATGGCGAATGGGTTGGTTGACTAGCGGCACTACTGAGGCGACCGCCACTCCCTTCCATCCGGAAAAGGAAAGGCCATGAAACTGAAGCAGCGGCCAGAGGAAAGCGGCATACTCTTCTGCCGTGCGCGAAGACTTTGTCTCCGACCTAAAGTGGTGAACTAGCTTTCCATCTTGGAAAACTCCGAAAGAGGTTTGGCTATTTCCAACATCTAGGGCAAGCAGCATAAAATCTCCGCCGAGATGAGAACTTGTTCTCGGTTCGCTTCGTCTCGTAACACAAGCGCCCCCTCGTCATCAATCCCCACCATAGTGCCCCACCACGTTGAGGCGGCGCCCTCGCCTGAGGTTTCGTTGCGGTGGCTGGCTCCGGTGGCAATCTGAAGGCGTCTGCCCACCCAGGGGCAATGCTGGAGCCACGCCTGTCGAATGGGCTCAAACCCTTTGATCTCGTACTCCGAAAACAGAATATGGAGTTTTCGCTGGAGGGTGAGCGCAAAATCGTCCAAAGCAATCGGCGTAGATAAGAATTGGCTCAGCGATCGGGCAGGAAATTTAGCAGGGATTTCCGATAGTGTTTTGGTCGGCGTGGTTAGATTCAGGCCGATGCCAAGAAGGATCTGATCTTTCCCTTCGAGCTCGGCGAGAATTCCTGCCACTTTGTGCCCTGCGATTAAAAGGTCGTTTGGCCATTTCAACGCCATTTCGCCCACTGGGTTTCCAAAATGATGAACACATTGGGCAAGGGCCACGCCACCTAAAAATCCCAAATCCGTTGGCGGACGATGAGCGCGAGTCTTTAAGAGAATGGAAAAGTAGAGGCCTCCAGGAGGAGAGTGCCACTGGTTATCGCCTCTGCCTCGGCCGGAAGTCTGGACTCTAGAGACGATAGTCTCTCCCAGGGTTGCCTCGCCGTCTGAAAGTCGACGTTTCAATTCCAAATTGGTTGAATCGACACGGTCTAAAATGAGAGGGGCGGGAAAAGAGGGAATCAGGTTTTAAGCTCCAAAAATTGTTCCTGATCCTTCATTAGGGCATCGAGACGGGCTTGGACAAGCTTTTCTACGATGGGGGGCAGCATTTTTTCGAGAACTTTTTCCACTACAGCCTGAAGATCGGCCTCGCCCATCTTATGTTCCACTTTGTTTTCTAAAGTGGCTTTGTAGGCGTGGGAATCTGAGGTGCTCATGATTTCACTAGGCGCGGACTGCCCAGCCTGCATTTCTTTTCGGCCCCAAAGGGGTGCGTCTTCTACGGGAAAGTTTGGCGCAGCCGGGGGCACCGGGACTGCTCTTGCCGGTTCACTATTCTGCGGTGCAGAAGGGCGAAGTGGTGGGGTCCATTGGGGTTTTGAATTTTGTGGGGGAGGAGCCGTAGGGGCTTCGGGCGCTAGCGAGTAGGAGCTGGTTGGCTCATTTTCAAAGGTCTCCCGAACTAAACGCGACTCGTCGGAGAACGCCTCGTTAAAAATTTTCTGAAGCCTTTGGTCTTCGTAATCCTCGGGATTGGAATTCGAAGGGGGTGGGGAAGCCTTAGGGGCATCGCTAACTTCGCCAAGAGCGGCCTTCTCGGCGACGAGTTTTTGGAGAATCTGCGGAGAAAAGGGCTTTTTTAGGACTGCGGCATAGTGCCGGACGTCTTTGATGTCCTGCGCCGTGATCAAAATGAGCGGTGGGACTGCAGCACGACGGTTCAACCAGACTTCCACCTCTTTGGGGAAGGCCCCCACATTGATGTCAGTGACCTGGTCGCTTACCAAAATTAGTTGCGGTGCGTTCTCAATCACCAGGCGCATGGCCTCAGCCCGGGTTTTGGCGTAGAGGATTGAAAATTTAGATTTGTCTAAGGTAAGAGCGACGACCTTTTGAACAGTAAGGCTTTCGTCGATGAGAAGGACGCGTTTTCTCATAGTAACTCTATTGTATCACGACGTTTAAAGGGGAGGTGCCCCAGTATTATAACGTTGCCTGGGATCTTCGAGCTGTTTTTTTTATTTTCGAGGACGAGACTGCTTGAAATGCGGAGGAGAGGGGAGAGGTTTTTTGGGCGGAAAAGCTATGACACCTTCCCGCCCTAAAAGAATATAAAACTACTTCTTCTTTTTGGCTTTTTTCTTCGTAGCTTTTTTCTTCGTTGCTTTTTTTACGGCTTTTTTCTTTTTCTTAGCTGCCATGTATCCCCCAAGTTAACTTTGGATGTTTGTTTTTTAACTCGAACTAACTGTTGTAGTAACTATTGTTGCTCACTCTGAATTCAGTGTGACGCAAATTTCTTTATGAATCAAGC
>JAYVQZ010000011.1:0-3185 GCA_043776735.1 Deltaproteobacteria bacterium
GCAAAGCTCGACTGGGACGCTTCAGGAACCTCGGTAAAAGCAGAGCGCGAAGTAGAAGGCGGAACTCGTTTTATCGTGCAAACCCCCGTCCCCTGCTGCTTAGCGGTGGATAAAGGGATCAATACCCCCAGGTACGCTAGCCTTCCTGGAATCATGAAGGCAAAAAAGAAAGAGATCAAAGCCTACACACTGGCGGATCTTGGGCTTTCTGCGGCTAGTGCCAAAGTAAAGGAGTCAGATTATCTGCCTCCCCCGGAACGCGCCCCTGGGAAAAAATTGACTGGTGACGTGGCGACGCAAGCTAAAGAACTAGTCCGCTTGCTACGCGAAGAAGCCCACGTCATCTAACCTGTTTAAGGAGCTACCAAGTGAATCCTATTTTTGTTATCGGCGAAGCCAAAGACGGAAAAGTAAAACGAGTGACTCATGAAATCCTATCAGAACTCAAGCGACAAGGGGCCGCCGCAACGTTGGTTCTTGTTGGTGGGACCGATGTGGAAGTGGCTGCCAAAGAGGCCACCGGCATGGGCGCTTCCCAAGTCGTCATTTTAACGAGTGACGCCTTGGCGCAGTATTCTACTGAAGGTTACGTCACGGCCATTCATAGCTACCTTTCCACAAAAAACCCTGGAGCTATTTTTGCGGGTGCCACGGCATTGGCCAAAGACTTTCTTCCAAGACTTGCCGCTAGGTTCCAGGTGGGAATCGCTTCGGACTGCACCGAAATCAAAGTGGGGGAAAAAGTAACGGCCCGTCGGCCCGTTTTCGCCGGAAAGGTTTCTAAGGCGGTTGAGTTTCTAGCAGCCCCAGCGGTCCTCTCCGTCCGTCCCAACGTTTTGCCGGTAGAGGCGCCGGCAGGCAGCTCTCCAATTGAGAAAATTTCCGCCAATGCCGGCGAAATCAAAGCGAAAGTAATTGAAGTGAAGGCTTCCACCGCCAAAAAGGTCGATTTGACTGAAGCCGACATCATCATCTCTGGCGGCCGTTCGCTTAAAAACGCAGAGAACTTCAAGATCCTCTTTGATTGCGCCGCAGTTATCGGAGCCGCCGTTGGAGCCAGTCGCGCCGCCGTAGATGCCGGCTATGCGCCACACGACATGCAGGTCGGTCAGACGGGTAAGACAGTGAGCCCAAAGTTGTATATCGCTTGCGGTATCAGTGGAGCTATACAGCATTTGGCTGGAATGCGAACCTCCAAGGTAATCGTGGCCATCGATAAAAATCCAGAAGCACCGATTTTCCAAAGAGCCGATTACGGAATCGTTGCCGACCTGTTTGAGGTCGTGCCGGCGCTCACAGAAGAATTTAAAAAACTGAAAGCACACTCCTAAGTTGCTTAGCCAGCTTATCTTTCATTTTCTTTTCCTTCTGGCCGTGGGATCGCTATTTTCCTATGGCTGGGTAAAACCCGACCGTGTAGGGAGGAGTTTTTTTCTCTATCACGGCGGTGGCATGCTTGTTGTGATTGCCTTGGCTTTCTATTTCCTGCCAACGGGCCAAACCGTTCCCCTCCAGTGGCTCATCCCCTGCATTGTGGGATCAATTGTTTTAACGTCAGGCCAAATCAAATCCTTCTCACCCAATTTAATGTTGAGCAGTTTGATCTTGGTTTTTGGTCTGCTTTTTTTGGGCGCAGGAAAAATGACCGTGGCGCCACTTCTTGGGGTTCCCGTAATTTCCGCTATTCAGCTAGCCCTCAATCTCATACTTGTTGCTTTGCTCCTTGGGTTTTCAATGACGGCTATGTGGCTCGGCCATTGGTATTTGACCCAACCCAAACTTCCTATCGATGAACTGCGAAGAGTGACTCTCGCCTTGGCGGCACTACTGCTAGCCCGTCTCTTGATGGCATCCTACACTGGAGTCATTCGCCTATGGCCGATGAGCGAAATAGAACTCTATCGATTCCTAGCCACCAGTACCGGTATTTTCTTGTTGATGCGTGCAGCGTGGGGATTGGTAATGCCGTTAGGTTTAGTTTGGATGGTCTGGAAGACTGTCCAGATTCGTTCCACTCAATCGGCTACGGGAATCCTATACGTGCTTCTATTAAGCATTCTTGCTGGAGAAACGCTCAGTCTCTATCTTATGTTTCACGATGGCTGGATACTATGAGCCTAGAGATCACCTTCCAATGTGAAAAATGCAAGGAGTGGCCGTCGACGGTTTGGCTCAAAGGCCGACCCCTAAAATGTAGTTCCTGTGAATTGGTTCGGCCGTTACTCTCAGAGCCGCCTAAACTGGAACCTTGCCCGGTATGCGAGAGCGAACACACCTACCGGCAAAAAGATTTTAATCGCACGTTTGGGATTTTGCTGCTGGTCATTGGCATTGCTACCAGCTTCTTCACTTATGGATTAACTCTAATAGGCGTAACCCTCTTTGATTGGTGGCTCTATCGCCACACAGGAGATGTAGGACTTTGTTACCGCTGTAATGCCCAATTTCGAAATTCCCCGGAAATTGAAAAGCTCTCTCCTTTCCAATTGTCACTGCACGACTACTACAAAAGTTTAAAAAAGTAAGTTGCTTACTGCTCGGGCGCCAGGGGCTGGAAATTACAATTTGAGTGGCCTTGATAAAGAGAGGACATCATCTTATCTGTTTCTGCGTGGTAGCGAGGTAACTGATTCTTGGCCCAATCCGCATAAAGATTTCCTATGAGATATCGAAAATAGCGAGCCTGCGAATATTCAAGCTCACCCGTTTTTTGGGAAACCGTTTTGGCATCAGCTGCCAAGCCGACCAGCCCAGCAGCAAGCTTTTGAGTAACGCTTCCTCCCCAATGGTTATCAGTTACGCCTTCAAAAGGGTGAAACAACGAGGGGTGAGTTGCCCCCCCTGGTCCTTGCAAACCTGTAAGCCGAGCTAGCTCTTCAATGGAGAGTCTGCTGCCTGGGGGAATCCCTCTTGCGGCTGCCACTTTTTCTAAGTACGCGTTGACGGAGGATTCATCGATGGTTTGCGACGTCGTACGGAAGATCGGTGCGCTTCCTGCTTTAAGCCTTTGAGCATAAAGAGCAAGAGCCGTGAGGTAGTGTTCAACGTCCATAAAGGAACGAACCGGTTTACTCTGTTTGGGAATATCCATTCCCATTACCCCACCACTTACAATATTTGCAAAAGGGATATCAACACTACGGAGTTCAAGTGAGATCACCGCTTCCCCATCCTCGCCAATTCCC
>JAYVQZ010000012.1:0-3176 GCA_043776735.1 Deltaproteobacteria bacterium
CCCACGGCTTGGCAAAACAAAGAGAATTCAAAAGTAACGTGGAGATCAGCGGTGAATGAATTCTAAAAGAAGGGGGCTAGGACGCCCCCTTGTGATGATTAGTGACGTTTCTTGTCCCTTTTCCATTCTTCTTTGAGTGAAAACCAAACATTCAAAATCCCGCGTGAGATTAATCGTTTGAAGTGGGCAGTAGGCAGCGCCTGTTAGTCGGCTGCACACTGCCTAATTTTTCTTAATTTTTGCCGTCCTCCTCTGGTGGCCTCAATTCTCCGTATTCTCATTGTGGTGGGGCATAGGAGCGGTGGTGGCATAACGCTTGCTCATTCCGATACCCGAGCGGGGTCTTAAATCGGTGCGCACTCACGGTGGGTGTCGGCCGATTGAGATTGGAACAGTTCTAGCAATCTAGAATTACGCTTACGATTTTTGGATGAAGTTGTAGCAGTTTGTTTAAGAGGAGTAGCTGAAGATGAAACGTTCACGAGCTGAAGCTGGAAATATGGTCATGAATAAACGCCTTACGGGACTAGCACTTATTACGGGAATGGTACTCCTGTTCGCTTCTGGCATCTCCATCGCCGGAACAGAGTTTACTCTTTATCAAAAGCCCAGTGGCGGAGAAAAATACGCCGCTCTGGAATACTTGAAGGACTCTGAAAGTGAGAAGTCCATTCAGTGGTTGGTGAAGGACACCTCGCAGGAAAGCGTCGTTAAGTTTGTAACGGCCTTCTCGGTAGAGCCCTTCAAATTCGTAGAAGGCATCAAAGCCGCCCTCAAGTCAGTGGATGGCGATGAAGCCAAAGCAAAGTTTAAAGTGGATCTTAAGAAGAGCCTTGATGATGTGAGTGGCCCTCTCTTTGGAAGCACAAAACGTAAATTAGCCTTGATGGATCTCGCGTCGAAACTTCTTGAGGCTAAAGACCTCGACAAAGACGAGCTTCTTAAAGATCTCTTTAATCAGGACGCTAAAGATGAGCTAGCTTTGAAGAATGAAATTCCTGAAGAAAAAGTGGTTGAGAAAGAAAAGCCTAAAGTCGAAGGCGAAGGACAAAAGTCTCTCCTAGACGCTTTGGCAGATATCAAAAAGGCGTTTTTGGACTCTATCTCTGGCAAGCCTACTGTCACTGAAAAGCCGACAGAGAAGCCTACTGAAGTGGGAAGCAATCCAAACACGACCACCACGGTTCAAAATCCTGTGAACCCTAACGCAAATGGAGTTGGCGAGAAGAACAACGCTGCCATGGAGAAGCTGGTAAATGCGGTTTGCGAACAGGTCCCAGCCCTTCAAGCCAGTGCTCAAGCCCAATTCGCAGCCTTGTCCAAACAGGCTGCTGATGCGGTCGACGGTTTGAATAACATTTTTAATCAGAACGCCATTCAACAGCGTTTGAATGGACAGAATCAAAAGAAGAACAACATTGATGATGTTCTTCCTGCGGTTCTTGCAAGTTTGACCGATAACGGGAAGCAGAACAATAACGTGACGCCTCCTCCTCCGGTTCAGCAGCTGGCTCAAAACCAGCCTCGCCAGAACGATCGTGGGGACAATCAAGCGTTGCCGCCGGTTCCTCAACAGGACCCGAACCAGCAACAGCAGCAACAGCAGGTTCCGTTTCAGCAGAACTTGCCGGTGTTGGCTGACAACACGCCTATCCGCGTAGCGACGGGCCGGTTGCCTATCAGTGACGGTATCCAGGAATTGGACCGCGCCGAATCAATCGCTCAGGCTCTTGAACATCGTGAGCCTTACACGAAGCAGATTGCGATGCTCGGACCCAATGTCTCTTCTTCAGCGCTGGTATCGCCTATCTCTAAGCTTGATGCGGACATTAATCGCACGCAGTCAGCGATGACGGTGGCTCTGAACAAGGCAAAGAGCCTTGACCGAAGTTTGGAACGGTTGAAAGAAGGCGGCCGTGCAGCCCTTTCTGACGCCGACAAGAAAAAAGAAAAACAATATCAGCTTGAATATGACGAGTTGAAGGGTTCTTTCGATCAAGAGAAACAGATGATTCAAAATCAGGTTCAGCAGGTTGCTCAATCCGGTGGAGACTCTGCCTCTTACCAGGTTCAAGCAAATCAGTATCTCACGCAGAAGATGCAAGCACTTGGTCAAGCTAAGAAACGCAAAGAGCAGTTCGATGCTGAGCTAGAGCAGAAGGTCGAATCTCTTAACGGAGAAATCAAAACCTTGGCTAGCCAACGCGATGACCTTAAGTCGGCAGGCGCTGACCTCGAAGGCAAGCTAGCTTCTCTAAAGTCTGAGCAAGGACAATTGACCCAGTTGTACACAGCCGCTCTTGGAAGAGAGTTTGGCGGACAACCTGGCAATCAAGTTGCCCAAGGCAGTTCGAATCAGCAAAGAACGATGGCATTCGGCGGATCAGGAGCTCCTCGTACTAATGCCCCTGGCCGATTGATGCGTCAGCCTCAAACCGCGGCGGTTCCTACTAGCAACGACCCCATGCGCGGATCGCTTAGCAGCAAAGGTGCGATGTAATTTCGATATGCGGCACGTATCCAGCTAATCCGATGGCCGGTGAAACGGCCATCGGGACTTAGGGCAGAGAATCTTTGAAAAGCGGAAGTGGTAGTAGTGGTTGAAGTGGTGGTTGGTTTCCACAGTTCAAAGTTGTAGTTGAAGCGGTAGTGGTAGTTTCAGTGGAATACCTAAAGATTCTCTGCCCAATTTTCTTAATGATTTCAATTAGAAGTACAGTCAACTCCCCGCAAGCCGCCCTGGTAAAGGTTCTTTGACTCGCCGCCCCTAAATTCGTTATACTTAGTCAATAAACCCGACAGAGGAGGTTTCCTCTGATGATTAAGAAGCTAAAAGTTTCCGCGCACGCCACTAGAGAAAGTCTAATCTCGGAAGAGATCCATTTCCGCTTATGCCATGTTTGTCTCAATCTCAATGAGTCCGAAGAAGAGATCGTTGAGTGCCAGAACTGCCAATGTCCCTTTACCGCAGAAGACTCATGGGATGTTGCCGGATTCGATCCGCTCGGCGAGAAATCCCCCCCTACCGAGGAACTCCTAAAAGACGATGATTTCATGCCTACCGATGCCTATGCCCGTAAAGCCAGACGTCTCATGGGCCTCTCCGTTCGTTGGTAAGCCGGATGTTCATTCTGGATCATTTAGCCCCATGCAAAAAGGTACTAAGTACCTTTTTG
>JAYVQZ010000013.1:0-3175 GCA_043776735.1 Deltaproteobacteria bacterium
AACACGGCCTGTCCATTAACAAAAAGTTTGCCTCCCCGAACGGCCAACTTATCTCCGGCCACCGCAACTGCGCGCTTTACATAGGTCATTGAGGGATCATGGGGAGCTCGAAATAGAATAACGTCGCCTTTTTTCACAGGCGCGATCTTTACCAAAATCCAATCCGTAAAAGGGAAGCGCACGTCATAGGCACATTTTAACGCGTAAAGCCGATCGCCGGGCTTAAGCGTAGGCTCCATAGAACCCGTGGGAACAACATAAGGTTCCACAATGGTCCATCGAAGCGCCAGCAATGCCAAGATGAGCCAAAGCAAAGGGAGCTGGTTTTTGAGTTTCTGTTTCCAATCGTTCATCGAAAGCGGTCCTTTATTTACGCAAGCGCCAAAACTCCACGGGCAACCTGGGCCGCCCTAAGAACGTCGGCCCGGCCAATGTCCAGATGGGTTACGGCGCGAATGCGCGTATCGCCCATCCACAGAAACCGAACCCCCTTCTTTTCGCAAGTTTCTAAAAATTTTTCCGTAGATAGCTTAGGGGTTCCGCAATGGAAAAAGACCATATTTGTCGAAAGGTTTGCCTCTTCGACGCGGATCGCCGCATCCTTTTTCAACTCCTCAGCCAAAAGCTGGGCATTGTCGTGATCTTCGCTTAACCGGTCCACATGGTGGTCCAACGCATAGATCACTGCGGCGGAAAGGATTCCGCTTTGACGCATGGCACCTCCCATCCGCTGCTTGAGTAACCGCGACTCGTCTCGTAGCGATTTGGGAAAGCCCAAGAAAGCGCCCGCTGGACAGCCAAGCCCCTTAGAGAAACAGACGGTAATGGTATCAAAACGTTCCGAAATTTTTTTCACCGTGGCATTTACGGCCAATGCCGCGTTAAACAGCCGGCTGCCGTCCAAATGAAGCTTTAGCCCTTTTTCTTTGGCCACCGAGGTGACCTCTTCCAGATCCTTCAACGGCCAGGCCAGCCCTCCGCCGAGATTGCACGTATTTTCAATCACTAAGAGGCGTGAGACGGGAAAGTGGGGGCTTTTGACGTTGTTGATCTGCGCCTTAAAGTCGGCAGCCGAGAAAATCCCGGTTTTTGTCGGGATTTGCTTTGCCAGGGCTCTGGCGTGAACGGCAGGACCCCCGGCTTCCGCCCAAAAAACATGGGCATTGGAGGCGCCTAAGACCTCTTCCCCTGGGCGGCAATGAAGCTGAATGGCCACCTGATTGGCCATTGTGGCCGTAGGAAAAAAGAAACCGTCTTCGGTCCCCAGAAGCTCAGCCATGCGCTGTTCCAAACGGTTAGTGGTGGGATCTTCCCCCTCCTGCTCATCTCCCACGTCAGCCTCAGCAATAGCTAGGCGCATGGCGCGGGTGGGGCGGGTGACCGTATCGCTGAAAAAATCAGTTCCTGTAAACATGCGGGCGAATCATAAAGTGGGGCAGCGCAACGGGCAAGGCTACTTTCTTTCGGGCCAGGAACTACCGATAAGAGAGGGATGCTATTGCTCCTTTACTTGGCTTTACTGACCTCCCTCTTCTCTTCGAAACCTAGTTTCGCCTTGAATACGGCGGACTCTCGGTGTGCCGAATTGGCAAGGAAACTGGGTCACACGGCCCCTTTTAGTCCAAGTCGCAGTAGCGTCGGGCTAAACGTTCCTTTCTTCAAACCTGGGGCTCAAGAAAATTTTGAACGGATTACTGAGAAGGCGAGGGGTTTTTGGCCGAAACTCGATCCAGTCAGGAGGTCCCTGTGGATCGCGCAGGCGTTGGAAGTCGCCGTTTATTCCGGGAAAGACAATCTGGTCTCCTTCCAAACTTTGGACGGGAAAAAATATGTCGGTAGATTGAAGAAGGCGTACCCTGATATTTCGCGCAGCCCAATCACCGCCTATGACGTTGAAGTGGTGGAGCCAAATCCCCCTTTTGCGAAACTTGCTGAGTTGAAAACAGACCAAATAGATATCCAAGGAATGCAAATGCTCCACTCTCCGTGGACGCTTCCAGAGGAAGTGAAAAAACAGACAACGGAAGAGGTATTTAAACGAGCGGGAATAAAATACCTAAAGCACAGCATGCCATTCCAATTGCTCGAAGGCGCCCTTGAGAGCGGAAATTTGAAAATTCTAGCGGAGGGCGACCCTGCGCTCAAAGGACAACGAACGCTGGGAAAACCATTGATTTTTCTTAGCCCGTCTACAGACGACACGTGGTACGGGGATAGCCCTAATCGAGCCATTCTTCATTTTAGTACAAAACTTTTCGAACGAGCGGACTTCTTTATCAATCAAACCAATACATATGGAGAGTTGGGTCACCACAGCGTTCCGGGCTATGACACGAACGACTTGAAGCGGCTTGGGTATCTCTATGAAAAACAATTAACCGTTCTCGGCGAAATCGTTTTCACAGACCCCATTTCTCTTAGCTACTTGGAAGGAATTGAAGTTGAAAAATCGAATATCCCAACCCTGTTAACCTGGCTCCAAAAGCACCATCCGACACCTCCCCCTGGTAAGCGATGGTTAGATCTCATCGTGGAAAAGAAATGAGCCCTAGCTCCCGATAAAACCGGCTGAATGGCTAACCGAGGAACCTAACCCTTTGCATTGGTTAGAATTTTGCCTGAAGTTTAGCAACTCAAAGGTTGCCGCGTCGCTTCGCTGCTCCATGACAAAAAAAATGGCTTACCTCCTTTTTTTTCTCCAAGGGTTGGCAGAGCACGCCTGGGTGTTTATCCTTCCCGCTCATTTTGATTTAAGGGAGAACTATGGCCAACGAAACTCGAATTGAAAAAGACTCCATGGGTGAGATGAAGGTTCCTTTACACGCCCTTTACGGGGCGACCACGCAGCGAGCCGTCGAAAATTTTCCCATTAGCGGCGAGCGGTTTAGCCGTGATTTCATTCGAATGCTTTCGCTCATTAAAGCCAGCTGTGCTGAAGTGAACCAAGAACTTGGCAAACTAGACCCCAAATTGGTCGAAGCCATTTTGAAAGCGTGCGGCGACATTGCCGAAGGGGCTCACCATTCTCAGTTCGTGTTAGATATTTTTCAGACCGGATCGGGAACCAGCACCAACATGAACTTTAACGAGGTGGCCGCCAATATCGCCAACCTGGCCGTGGGCTCTCCTATCGGTTCCAAAAAACCAGTTCATCCCAACGACCATGTGAACATGG
>JAYVQZ010000014.1:0-12449 GCA_043776735.1 Deltaproteobacteria bacterium
GATGGCGCCGGTGATGTCTCCGGTGCCGGTGTCGACGGTGCCGACGGTGACGCGCGATCTCTCGCGTGACACCAGATTCGGAACCGGCTGAAACTGTGGTTGTTGATCCTGTTGATCCCGATGCCGAAGCTAACGACACCATCTCATCGGCGATCGACGCCGATGAGAGGACAAGTCCCGCTAGCCCCAAAACAAAGAGTTTTCCCATGCAGTAACCTCCATAGACTAAAAAGCAAAACGACTCCTCCACTGCGGTAGCTCAAAGCCTTTCCACTACGAAGTAACGTCGGCCTCTCAGCCTGACGGATTCTCAACAAAGCAAGCTCTGTGCCTTGCTTTGGTACGCAAGAAGTCAGAAGAATTAATCTTATTCACCTGCAAAAAGGTTTTGCACAGGTGACAGTTCACGGCGCCTTGCAAATAGAATGGTTGAGACTCCCCGCTCTAGAGGCCTGAGAGATCCTTGGATCACAAGGTGGAATAAAGAATGAAGAAGTGAATGATTCCTGTGTTCCGTATCGCTTCAAAAGTCTGCTAAGATAGGCGAACCATTCAACTTTTGACCCAACTACGAAGGTGCCCTTGGATCTTAAACTAATTCAGGAAGCCCAAAAGCGAATTGAACTCTATACGCACGAGACGCCGTTGCTTCATTCGCGGCAACTGAGCCTAAAATTGGGGAAACCGTTCCATGCGTGGCTTAAACTAGAGAGCCAGCAGCTGACTGGTTCCTTTAAAACTAGGCCGGCTTTTAACGGACTGATTGCCCATCTCCAGGACGCCAAGAAATTTGGTGTCGTTGCCAGCTCTTCCGGCAATTTTGCTATAGCCGTCGCCTACGCCACCAATCAGTTTTCCGTTGGGGTGAAAGTAGTCATGATGAAAAGTGCCTCCCCCTTAAAACAGGAACGCGCTCGGGCGCTTGGGGCGGACCTAATACTTTGTGAGGATGGTTACGAGGCCCGTCTTCAAAAGCTCAATGACATTAAAAAAGAGACGGGCAGCATACTACTCCACCAGTACGATTCCCTTGAGGCGATTTCTGGAGATGGAACGATCGGTCTTGAGCTCATCTCTCAGCTTCCCGAAGAGTTTACCCTTTTGATTCCCATGAGCGGAGGGGGATTGGCCGCCGGCGTATCCGTTGCCGTGAAGGCGCTGCGCCCGAAGTGTCAGATCATTGGGTTGGTGCCACAGGCCAATCGTTGGCTTGGGGACAATCTAAAAGGTGAGACCATCGCTGATGCGCTGGTGCCGGCAACTCCGGGAAAGCTCACCAAGGATTTGGTAGCCCAACATGTGGAACAAATTTTAATGATTTCTGACGCGGAGATACGAGCCGCACTTCGCTTTCTATCCGATGACCATAAACTGATTGTGGAACCTGGAGCCGCCATTTCTGTGGCGCCCTTGCTCTCAGGCCGATTTAAACCAAGGCATCATCACGTGATCTGTTTGATTTCTGGCGGAAACATCTCGCTACCAAGGCTTACCGAATTGACTTCGTAAGTCGGCTCATTTCGCGTTTAGCGTCGCGTTCTTTAATATCACCGCGTTTGTCGTGATTCTTTTTTCCTTTTGCCAGAGCTAACTCAAGCTTTGCCTTACCCTTTTTAAAGTAAAGTTTAGTGGGAATCAGGGAGTATCCCTTGGTTTCCATCCGTTGATAGAGCTTTAGAAGCTCGGCAGCATGGAGAAGTAGTTTTCTGGTTCGAAGGGGCTCGTGGTTATCCCGATTCCCCGTGGTGTAGGGAGCAATATGGCAGTTGAGTAACCACAGCTCACCACTCTTTAAAATCGCATAGGAATCTTGAAGATTGGCTTTTCCATCCCGAAGCGATTTGACTTCAGTGCCTTTTAACATGATGCCGGCTTCGAATTTGTCTTCTAGGAAATAATTGTGGCGAGCTTTTCGGTTCTCACAGACAATTTTAATTCCTTCCGATTTGGTTGCTTCACTCATGGTTGATTTAACTCGCTGGTGACAAGTCCCAAGGAAAGTACAATACGAAACGCCTCCTGTACCGAAATGGTAAGTGGTACGAGGTCTTTCTCTTTTACCAGCAGGTAAAACCCCGATGTGGGATTGGGTGTGCAAGGGACAAAGATATTTACCCACCCGTCTTCGGGCAATAATTTTAACTTCGGGTCAGGCGAGCCGGTACGAAACCCAATGGAATAGACCCCCGCTCGGGGAAAGGGAACGAGAGCGACCCCTTGAAACCGGTCGTCTTTGGCTCTTCCTAAAATGGTCTGCAGAAATTTCTTAATGCCTCCGTAGATCCCGCCCACTACAGAGATCTTCTTAATTCCAGAATCAAGAGCATCCACCAACCATTGGCCAAAATAGTTCTGTGCGGCGACTCCAGTTCCTAAAATTAGCGCTAGAGCGATAAGAACACCAAGTCCCGGAAAGTCGACGGGAAGAGCTGAGGGCAAGAGTCCACGGATCGTGTTTTCTACTATCCGAACCAGCCAGCGAAAAATATCTAGAGTGGCAATTACCGGGACTACAATGAGTAGTCCGGTAATAAAAGCGGTACGAATTCTTTTCACGTTCTAGGTTCCCCGTTTGGAAAGGTCGCCATTGTCGATAAGCCGAGTCTTTCCTAAATGCGCAGCAAGAAAGAGACGAGGAGACCTAATTTCCTGGATCTTGGTTTCTGTGGGGCTGGGAGTCAAATCGAGACCAGACGCAATTTCCACATAGTCCTCAATCAGCGCCGTTTCCTTCCAGTGGTCGCGTACCTTTTGAAGCAGGTCGCCTACGGTGGTCTCCGGATGAGAAAGTGCCCATGCTTGAACCTCCCGGAGCGCCTCAGGAATTAATCTAGCCCATTGGCGTTCCTCGACGGAGAGGTAACGATTGCGTGACGACATGGCCAGGCCATCGGATTCCCGAAAGATGGGATGCGGCACAATGGCCATTGGTAAATTGAAGTCAGCAGTTAGCTGCTGTAACACGCGAAGTTGTTGAAAATCTTTCTCTCCAAAAATCGCAAAATCAGGTTGCGTGATCTGAAATAGTTTTAAACAAACCGTGGCTACCCCTTCAAAGTGGCCAGGGCGAGACTTTCCACAAAGAGATTCGGCTAGAGGCCCCACCTTCACTCGGCTGCTAAAATTTGGCGGATAAAAATCCTGAGTGGAGGGGGCAAAGAGGATATCAGCCTGTGCTGCATCGAGCTTTGCCATGTCGTCTTCAATGGGTCTGGGATACGCGGCGAAGTCTTCCTTTGGACCAAACTGCAAGGGGTTTACAAAGATACTAACGATAATTTTTTGCCCGTACTTCTTTGCCAGATGGATAAGCGAAAGGTGCCCTTCATGCAGGCAACCCATCGTAGGGACAAAAGCCACGCGCTGCTCTTTTTTCCAGCGAAGGACGGTTTCTTGAACTACCTGGGGGGAGCTTAAAGTCAGCATACTAAAAAGAGTGCTCCTTACCTGGGAAGGTTCCTTCTCTCACCTCTTGGGCGTAATCCGAAACCGCACTGCCGATGTCTTTATGAAGCTCAACAAAGCGCTTCACAAACTTTGGTGAAAAATCCGGAATCAATCCCAAAAGATCGTAAGCAACCAGCACTTGCCCATCGCACTGGCTTCCCGCTCCAATACCTATGGTGGGGATTAATAATTTTTTGGAAATCTCAGCGGCTAGATCGGCGGGAATGCCTTCGAGCACTACGGCATAGGCTCCCGCGTCTTGCACAGCGATGGCGTCCTCAAGGAGAGCTCTTCGGGAGAGATCAGTTTTTCCCTGGATTTTGTAGCCGCCCATTTTGTGTACGCTTTGGGGAATCAATCCTAAATGGGCCATCACCGGAATTCCGCTGTTGGTAATTTTTTCAATCGCCTTAGCAACGCTGACACCCCCCTCAAGCTTTACGGCTTCGGCATTGCCCTCGGCAATCAAACGACCTGCATTTTTAAGCGCCGTTTTTGGGTCTATTTGGAACGAGAGAAACGGCATATCGACTACAAGATGGGCTAGTTTTCGTCCTCTAGCGACAGCTTTTGAATGGTAGATCATGTCCCCTAATGTGACCGACAGAGTATTCTGATTTCCTTGAATCACCATTCCCAGAGAGTCGCCTACGAGAATGATGTCCACGTGAGGATCGAAGAGACGAGCAAAGGTAGCATCGTAGGCCGTAACGGCGACGATTTTCTTACCCCCTTTTCCATTTTGGATATCGAGGGCTGTAATCTTCTTTTGGCTGACTGAAATCTGAGCGCTCATAAAACATCCCCTGTATATCCTAGTTTCCCTATCCCTGCGAAATCAGAGTTCCACGCTAAAGCGGGTCCCTAGGCGGTAAAAATTACCTTCGATCGTGTAGCCAGGGGCACCAATGAAGTCGGCGCTGGCCTTTTTCACCACCTGAGTAGCCCACCAGCCATATTGTCCCCAGAGCTCGGCCTTCCAGCCACCCAGTCCTATCCCTTTTAAATCCGAGCCAACGGTAAGGTTAATGCGATGAAGATTGCTATCAAGCAGGTTGCTCGGCCCACTGTAATCCGATAGCGGGGTGGGGGAAAAACGGTAAGAGGCGGTTAGCGAAAACGGCAACAGCGTGTCGGTATGCCAAGAAACTTCAGGGCTCAAGGTGTTGTTTAAACGTACGCCGGGAACTTCAGTGATTAGCGGTTTTCCCGCAGCGTCCTTGGTCTCAGCGACGAGAAAGGCAGGCAGGTAGCGCGACCAAATTTCGTAGTTCACTACGGCCCTCACTGAAAAACGAGAGAACTGGTGACGGTAGTACGCTTCAAAACGGTGGGGCTCAAAGTAAAGCGTAGTGCGAAACTCAAGGGGCTGTTCGAACGTTTGTAGATTTCCGATGGAGACCTGACCCACAAAGCGTTGAACAATCTTGGGTGCCACCTCTTGGCGAAAGGCCAGACCGAATTCGTCGTTAGCGCTTTCGTAAGAGAGACCGGCCAGGGCCGCACTGTTGAGACCTACGTCAGCGGCCAGCCGAGCAGTAGGGTTGTTTCCAATCAGGATGGCCTCCGCACTTCCTGAGGAGGAGATAAAAAATTGCAGGCCAGCACGCAGATAGAGGGCTCTCTCTACTAACGCCACGGAACCTAGAAAGGCAGAGTGAAATTGGGACTCTGTCAGCGTGTCCCTCAAGGGCAAAAAATCGTAAGGAGTGGACGCTCGAAATTTTCTCAGCTCTCCAAAGGGCCCCATAAGTGCAATGCCCAACGCCGCCTGTCGCCGACTAGAGTCTTTAAAAATTGTGAACGGGTAGGTTAGCTTGGCCGCCCAAAGGGAAACAGCCGGAGAATTGGAGCGGTAGTCCCCTTTTTGCGATTCCCCATTTTGAGTGCGGAATTTGGGGCTATCGAGCCGAATCCCTTTGAGATCGCTAAACTGACTCTTTTCCTGGCTGAGTTGAACCTCAGCTTGCGTCGTCAGGGGACCCTGCCTACCGCCAAAGCTTGAAAAATTGTCCAGCCATGCGGCAAGAACGGTACGCCCGATACTTAATAAAATTAGTAAAATTAAAGGTTTATGGACGGATCTCAATGGCACACCGGCTCATTAATTAACACGTAGCATAATTTACCGCAATCGACGGTTGAGGGGCCGATATCGTCTCAATTTGAAGCGTTAGGCCAGCGCTAAAAAAAGTGCGCTAAATTCTTCAACGGACAGAGTTTCCGGTCGGCGGTTAGGGTCGATGGTTGTCTTGGCGTAGGCGCTGGTCAATTCTTCGGGAGAGTACCCTTCACGAAGATTGCTTCCCAGTTTCCGGCGGGGGCGGGTGAACGCCAATCGCACGAACCGGCGGAACCGAGCCGCCTCCTCAAGACTGACTTTGCGGGGAGTAATTTTAAGGGCTTCTGAATCCACGCCCGGCTCAGGATAAAAGGCTCCTTTGGGCAGGATGCCTAAACTTTCTATTTCAAAATGGTACTGCGCTGAAACCGAGAGGCCAGCGTAAGACTCGTCCCCCACCTTAGCCTTCACCCTTTGGGCAAATTCTTTTTGAAAGGTGAGTACGGCACCACTTACGTTCGTGCCCCATTCAACGATCTTAAATAAAATGGCTGAGGAG
This sequence comes from Deltaproteobacteria bacterium, assembly GCA_043776735.1. Lineage (GTDB taxonomy): Bacteria > Bdellovibrionota > FAC87 > UBA2466 > UBA2466 > JBGSST01. The sequence goes on from JAYVQZ010000014.1 coordinate 6,069, forward strand.
ACGTGGTAGGGGAGATTGGACAAAATGGCTACGGGGCAGATGGCCTCGGGAAGGTCGTCCGGTGCGGTCTTTAAAAAATCGCCTTCTACTAGCGTGACCGTTGGATAGCTGGTGCGAATTCGCTCTGCAAACTTACGATCGATTTCATAGACGGTGAGAGGGACAGGAGACTTTTCCACAAGGATGTCCGTCAAGGCACCCAGGCCAGGTCCGATCTCCCAGATGGCTTTGGCCGGAAAAGAAAGTACCTCCCCGGTGAGCTTTTCGGCCCAGTGCGGGGAGGTGAGAAAGTTTTGACTGAAGCTCTTGAGGGCATTGGCCCCCAAGGATTCAAGAAGTTTACGCGGATGACTCACAAATTATTCTTGCGGATATTCCTTTTTGGCAACGTCACAGATATTGCTTTCGATGCGCCGGTATTCAATCCAGCCGACTTCAGTGGCAACGACAGTACCATCTTTTTTCACTTTGTCGTTGATCTCATTCTGCACCCAGCCACGAGGGGTAATCTGCAAAGTCGTTCCGCGGTTTAGCTTGTCGTAGTCTTTGCGTTTTATGTCGCGAAGGGGACGCGGCGCACCTTTGGATTGGCATTGCATCTGACCAAAACGTGCAGGAGAAGCACATTCGTATCTAAAGTTTCCCGACGGCCCAAAGACCCTTTGAACGAAATTTTTTCCGTCAACCGTGGTCCACTCTTCATAGAAATGCACCATCGTCTCAAATTTTTTGGTCTCTTCGTTGAGGTAGACCCCGTAATGTTGAACAACAGGAACCCCTTTTTCACTATCCTTTACCGTGATCCACTCGTGAACTTTGGGAATTTCATAATCGTGGGAGCCATCTTCCACGAATCGATAACTGACCGAAAAGCAGCCACCGATATTTTTTACCATTTGTGGTGCTTTGGATTCGGAAGCCTGAGCGCTCCCATAGCCTAAAAATAAAACGAACGAAGATATCAACAGAGTTTTTTTCATTAAGTCCCCCCTAATAGTTAAGGGAGGAAGCTAGCACCCGCGTTGCCAGCGGCAAGACGCCGGGCGTCACTGGCCATGGATAGAAAAATGGTTACCAGTCGTCACGCGAAAAGGCGCTAGCATTCCAAGGGGCGATCTCAAGAAGGCCGGCTTCAAAGCGAGCCGCGGCAAGGGCGGCCACCATAGCGGCGTTGTCACTGCAATGTTTTGGTGCAGGAAAATAGGCGCCGGATAGTTTTGCACGCAATCGGGAGTTGCACGCTACGCCGCCAGTGACCACGATCTGACCCCCAAACTCGCGCTGGGCTCGTCGTAGTTTAATTACCAAGGCGTCTACGATGGCTTCTTGTGCCGACGCTAAAATGCGGTTGCGGACGTCTTCGGTCATTGGCTGGTGTTTTGCGGCTTCAAGCGCCACTGCCGTTTTTAGTCCGGAGAATGAGTAGGAAAAACCTTCGGTCTGGGCGCGGGGGAAAGCAAAAGCACTTAGCGCTTCGGGAGCAAGTGAGGATGCAATTCGGTCAATCTCAGGACCTGCCGGATAATCAAAACCGAGCGTCTTCCCAATTTTATCGAAACCTTCGCCGGCGGCGTCGTCCAGCGTGCCACCTAACCACGTAAATTTCCCGACCCCTTCTACCCGAAACAGTTCGGTGTGCCCGCCGCTAACCACGAGTGCAATCCAGGGAAATGCAGGCGGTGAAGCCCCTTCCGTCTTGGCGAGGAAAGGAGAAAACAGATGGGCTTCGATGTGGCTCAGTACCGAAAATGGCTTTTCCAAGGCCATGGCCAGGGATTTCGCGTAGGCGAGTCCCACCACAAGAGATCCAATAAGTCCTGGCCGGTTGGGGATCGCTATCCAGTCAAGCTCATCGGGTTTCATTTTTGCGTCATTCAACACTTCTTGTACGGCCAAGGGGAGGGCGATGAGGTGTTCGCGGCTGGCCACTTCGGGAACCACGCCGCCGAAGCGTTGCATGGCCTTCGTGTGGGAATAGTTACGTTCCGCCAGGAGCTTGCCCGTAGTCGTATCCAGAATGGCGGCGCAGGAGTCGTCGCAGCTAGTCTCTAAGGCAAGTAATCGCATGGCCTGAAGGGTTAACAGAGAAGGCGAGGAGTGATCAATGAATTACCGGTTAGTGATAGATTTCAATCAGATTAGGATCGCCAGTAGGTGGGTTGGCGATGGGGCCGCGAGCGCCCGTGTCGTTTTGTTTCACGCGCAACGTGCGCATCAAGGCGTCCATACCAATGAATTTAACCGAATATCCGATGCGAGGCTGTCCATTGTTAGGGTGCCAACCACTGTGGACCATCTCTTTGGTGGCCCAGCCGAAACTCTGCGGATTTTGTCCTAGAATGGGGATCTGAGTGGCCAACGTCACGGAATGGGAGGCGGGGGATTCGGAGGCGTAATCCCCATAGGCACCCCCCGGGGCTACATTGGCAGCGTCGATTTGAATATATCCATTGCCTCGGTTTTTCGATCCCACCGAAGACGGGTGATAGGCCGCAGTTCCTGTGGAGGGGGTTTCAATAAGATTACCCTGAGGATCGGCCGCTTCTTGATAATCGGGGAACATGTTCATGGCGTACTGAGGCTCGGCATAATCTTCGTTGCGATTGGGATCAGGGAAGATCGTATAGAGAATGGAATCAAAGATTGTGGGGGCTCGAATCGCCTGAAGGGCCAACTTTAGGCTGTCTGATTTTCCCGGGGTGACGTCAGGCCAGCCGGTCTGCTGAAAGCCGTCGGGGCGTGAAGCAGAGTTAAGAGGGTGAAAGGAATCTAACAACGCCATAATTTTGGCATTGGTGATGCCGAGGTTGTCCCCAGGCTTGAAACTAAAATTGATCGACCGGTTGTTGTTACCTGGACGATTGGCCACCGGAACTAACGGATCGGCGGTAACACTTGGTCCGATTCTGCTTCCAAATGGCTTTGCCGCTGAGGTGGCTTCCAATACGGGGAAGGCGTCCGCCCAAGCTTGGGGCATAAAAAAGAGCTCTGGTTTGGCCGTCAACTTCACCGCGAAGTAAGTGATGATGGATTGCTCTTTGGTCACAAGAGGAATCAGCCCGTCGAAGTCGATAAAACTCGGACGTCCCACACATCCATTGCCCACCACATTAAAATTGATGAAGAACACAGTCCCCTTCATCGTTTGTGGAGTTAGTCGAATGTACTCATTTCCCGTGGGCTGAAGGATTTCGATCTTAAATCCATTGCGATTGGCGAAAGCGAGGTTTCTCCTAGCCGACTCATAGACAACCTTGCGGATCGGATGAGTCTCGCTGTCTCCTAAGGCACCTCCGCCGGTCTGATTTAACCAATCGGCGATATCCTGCATCTGCTGAGAATGAAACTGACTTCGTTTGGTATAAACGGAGATTAGGTGCTCAGTGAGCACTTTGTTATCCACCGCAGCCGCCCGGCATTCCAAGTTGCTGGCTTCGGCGATCTTTTTGATCTGTGCCGCGATGGCTACCGCAAAGGGATCGAAGGCTGCGATCACTGCGGGAACTACGATGGGCGGAAGGCCTCCGGTACTTGGAGACGCATTTCGGCAAAGGTTGGTGTCGTTGGCGTAACGCAATCCAGAAATAGAACGGTAGCCTTCGGCTTGCTGGCAGATAAAGGGCTCAACGCTGGAAGCTTGATCGCCGCCATTAATATATTGAGTGCCTCGTGGAAAATTTCTGTTGTGGCGAAGGTGGGTGACCTGAGTCCTCATGGCAAATTCTTTTAAGTCCTGTCGCAGCCGGTAGTTGACCTGCCCCAATCGATTGAGCGTTCTAGCCTGCCAAGCGGCTCCGGCATAAGCGGCCTCATCTGCCGCAATCTGTAAGTTCATTTTGGTGTTAATGAGGTGGGAAATATCAACTACAAAGCAAAACAATACGAACATGAAAGTAAAAACGAGGGCAAAAAGAATCGCCACTTGGCCTGTTTGCCCCGATCGAGCCGTACGAAACGGCATCTTCCTAAATGTAACCTCTGACCCCAATGTAATGAACCCCTAGTGCTATTATACGCTGCATTAACCATCGGTATCCAGGCAATTTTTCTTAATAACTATTTAAGATTATGCAGGTTTTAGGTGGTATTCGGAGCCGTTTGGAAGGTGACTGGATCTGCGGTGCCAAATTAACTTTGCGCAGGGCTTCGGTGGAATCAGCGTAATGCTTCGATGAGACTGAGGTTCTTCTCGGGGATGGCCAAGAAGTTAGGGCCGATGAAGTCTTCCATGGAGAAGTCGTATTTTTTGAAGCTGACAGACTTGGGGTAGATTTTGCCCACCTGGTAGCCGTAGCCACCAAGGTATTCATGAAAGTCGTGAAGGAGTGCTTTGCTCACGATATTGATCCGGCCGTATTCAAACTGAACGGCACCAATCTTCCCGGCAGTCAGGGCTCGATCAAACCCCCGTAGCACCGCCAGATCGTGTCCCTCGGCATCTACTTTTAATAGGTCAATCCGATCGATGTGGTTCGCCTCCATAAAGTCGTCTCCTGAGACGATTTCAACGAATACCTCTGACGGTTTTTCTTGGTGCGCATAGGGGTAGACACTTGAAAGCTCGTGTCCCTTTTCATAGGTGAAAAATTTTGCCTTTCCCGTTTTGGCACCTAACGCCACATTGAAGGTGCGGATATTCTCGTGAGACTCCAAATTTTTTAATCGGGTATAAATTTGGGGAATTGGCTCAAAACAAAAAAACTGGGCGTGGGGCAGCAACGTTTTTGCCGTGAGCGTCCACTGCCCCACGTTGGCTCCCACATCAAAGATCGTCTGGCAGGGAAACTGGGCGAGAATGGCTAAGGCTCGCTGCTCTCCGTTGCTTTCAAAGTGATAATTCAGGTTTTCGTAAAATTTATTAAGTGACCGTCCCAGTAACGCAAAAGGGCGCAAAAGACCGCTATGGCAGTTCCGTTTGTAAAGGCTTCGAAGGCTCATTTGAGGGTGAATAACACCCTCAAATGGGGGTGGCAAACCGGCCCCTTTTATTGCCTCAGGAAACTCTTACAAAATGCCGAAAGAGAGGGAGAAGTGAATGGTAAAAGGCTGCCGTTCGGTGGCGAAGTTTTTTGCCGTCAAGGAGCATCTTCCATGGCTAAACGACCGAGTAATTTTCTCAACGGGTTTTTTGGGCTTATTGTCGGGGTGGGTCTCACCCTAGGAGTGGGGCAGGTGCAGACTAGCATCGCCGCTCCCAATTATGAGTACCTCGACCTGTTCACGAAAGTGCTCCACTTCGTACAAACCAATTATGTGGAAGAGGTCGACACCAAAAAGTTGATCGAGGGCGCTATTAAAGGCATGTTGGCCACCCTAGACCCCCACACCGTCTATTTGCCGCCTGACCAATTTCGCGAAATGCAAGTAGACACCTCGGGTAAATTTGGCGGGTTGGGTATTGAAATTACGATTACCGATGGCTACCTGACCGTCGTCACTCCTATCGAAGACACTCCCGCATTCTTTGCCGGCGTTGAGCCTGGCGACAAAATTTTCATTATTGAGGACAAAGCCAAGAAACTGAAAAAAGAGACCAAGGGCATGACGTTGATCGAAGCAGTCAATGTGATGCGCGGAGAAAAAGGATCTAAAGTCACCGTTCATGTGGCTCGTAAAGGGCAGGAGAAGTTGCTTCAGATCGAAATGACCCGTGACCTTATCAAAGTGGCCAGCATTAAAGGCGGTTTGATTGAGCCCGACTACGGCTGGCTCCGCATCACCAGCTTCCAAAGCACAACGAGTCGTGATTTGCGAAGAAAACTCGAGCAGCTTATTAAAGAAAATGCTCGACCACTTCAGGGCGTGGTTTTAGATCTTCGAAGCAATCCTGGCGGACTTTTAGAGGAAGCCGTCTCAGTGTCTGGACTTTTCCTGGACAAAGTGCCGGTAGTTTCAACGGTAGGTCGAAATAAAGCTAAAAAAGAGATCGAATACGCTCGCGGTGATCGGCCTTACAAAGATTTCAAGATGGTAGTTCTCGTTAATGAAGCCTCTGCCAGTGCCAGCGAGATTGTTGCCGGAGCCTTACAAGATCACAAGCGGGCTCTTGTGATTGGCAAACAGACTTTTGGCAAAGGCTCTGTGCAGACGGTGATCGACTTGGAAAATAAGTCGGGATTAAAACTAACCGTGGCGCGTTACTTTACCCCGAGCGGCCGTTCCATTCAGTCTAAAGGAATTACACCTGATATCGAGGTTGATCGGCTTGATGTGGCCATGATCGAAAAAGCTCGCAAAGGGAAAATGTTGAAAGAATCCGATCTCGAAGGCCACATGCTGGGAGACGGTGAGAAAAAAGGGGCAAAAAAGGATGACGATGACGTTGACGACGGAAAAATCACCAACGAAAAGGTGGCCGGTACTGACAAAGACAAGCATCCT
>JAYVQZ010000015.1:0-12442 GCA_043776735.1 Deltaproteobacteria bacterium
CGCATTCTTACTCCTTATTGGCGTATGGATTCCGGCCGTGATCGCCCCAGCTGCCGCGGTGGTGAGCGTTCTAATGATTGGCGCTGTTCTCATGCACCTAAAAGTGCGCGACCCCATGGTGAAGTCTTTGCCAGCTATTTCCGTTTTAGCCCTGAGCCTATTTATTTACCTGGCACCCGTTTGAGTACGAAATGTTTTGGAACAGCACCACGTGCCAACTACCAGCTTGGACTGCTTTGAAATAGACCAATGTGAAGGGAACTCATGAAGTTTAAAAAAGGATCCAAAGTGCAATGGAAGTGGCTAGGCCGTCCTATCCACGGCGTCGTGGAAGAAACGTTTACCTCACCCGTCACTCGTCTAATTAAGGGCAAGAACATTAAGCGCAACGGGTCCCCTGAAAAACCGGCTTACCTCGTCCGCTCAGACGCAGGCAACCTCGCACTCAAGCTAGAATCGGAGCTTACCAAGTCCGTGAAACTAGAAAGTGCATGGCGTGATTAGAGGGATTAAAAAAACATTTCGGGGTAGAGTGAACCAGTTTCGAACCTTGTGTTACCCAACCAAGAATGAATAAGCCTCAGCTTTCTGGAGCCACCAAGTAGGCGTTCCTGTTTTTGAGAAACAATATACCCACTTCAGATAGCCCTGGAGTCCTTTGATGTTTGGTGTTTCCCTTGAGAGGTTTTTGCTGCCCTAAGGAAAGGGGTGGTGTGCCCCCCCAGAATAATCTGGATAATATCGTCAGCAAGGAGCAGTGCCGTGCCCAATTTACCGCAGAATACGGAGATCAGTCGCTCCTCAATCCGCAGAGCGCCCGTACGCAAATCACCAAAATCATACTTGAGCTTACATTTCCCAGACACCAACATTCGTTTGGGTTTGAGGGAATGGGGCAAACGAAACATATTTCTACCGTGCGATAAAATGGCTTCGGCCGTCGGACTATCTTCGCCGTCGATATCACTCTTACTAATTCCATCGAAGAAACACACCGAGGGGGTGTAGAGAACGCTAGAAAGGCAGGACAGGTCCTCATTCCACGGATAGAGGGAGGCAAAGTTTCCGTCCATCACCGTCAGTCCTACCTCCTTACCGAAGGGGTGAGGCACTAGCAGCATTGTCGTCAGCTCACGCTTAATTTCGAAATGGCTTTTGGGCGAAAGACCCAGGTTGGGATTCAAATAGGTGCAGTTAAATATCCAATCATAAGGTCCCAACCAGGAACTCCCGATATCCAAATATCCCTTAAACGAGTCAATATTCTTGACCGAGGTTCCCATTCTCATTTGGCAGTTCAATTTGGAGAGTAAATGACTACGAAGTCCGACAAGATCAACGACTGCCTCATCAACTAAGATTCCCCCTTCGATTTGGCCTGGATCAACAAAGTAGGGCGACAGGGAGTCTTGGTATTCTCGATAGGGTATACCCCAGCAGTTAAAGATGTTCAGGTACTGCGAGAGACTTAGATGCCCGCCTCGCTCGATGACATATAGGTTTTGTCGTGGGAACCGGAGAAACTCGGAAAACCGACTTACAAATCTTTGATAACCCTTCCAACTCTCGGTGAGCGTCTCAACCGAACGCGGGTAGTGGAAACCCATATGCAGTCGGGCCTGGTTGTTCAGAGCCGCCCCGAGCATGGGAGCCTTGTCCCGCTCAAAGAGATCAATCTGAACAGAAGTGCCAAAGACCCGTTTAAGCTCGGTGCTGATATAACATCCGTAAAACCCGCCTCCTACCATTGCAATCTTCATGCGGGCACCAACCGAAGTTCGCTTCTGATTTGATCGACCACATTTGCCACCGCTAAGGAGCTCTGCCACGGCATGTGAGGGCTCTCCACTAAGCCACTGCGGAGACAACGAAGGACTTCCTCAATCTCGAAATGGCGGCCTGAACCAGAGTGAGGAAAAGGCAGGTGTGCTAGGCTCCCGTTCTTTTCGATTGCCAGGTCTCTAGGTTTCCACCAGGGGCAGGGAAGAGTCAGCTTTCCGTTTGATCCTTCAAGGACCGCCGTTTTCTGATTTTCTTTTTCAATACTGCAGGAAAGTTGTGCCTGCGCTTTCGATCGATAATCAAGTGTAACTTTCAGGGAATGTTCAACCCCGGAAGGGCTTAAGCAACCGTGGGTTCTGATCTCATCCGGAGGACCGAAAAGGGCCTGGGCGAAATGGAGGCCGTAAACTCCCACTTCAAAGAGAGCTCCCCCTCCCTTCGTCGGATCGGTCACGCGTGCGCTACGAAAGGGTTCCGCTTTGAATCCGAAATCTGCGAACAGTTTGGTTGGTTGGCCGATTTCCCCCTCTTCGATGAGCTTTCGAGCCTGGAGCATGGCAGGAAAGAAAAAGGTCCACACCCCTTCCATAAAAAAAATGCCCTGCCGTTGGGCGAGATCGATGAGATGCCTTGTTTGGTCGCCGCTTTCGGTAAGGGGTTTCTCACACAGGGTCGGTTTACCGGCTTCGAGAGAAACGGACGCATTCTGAAAATGAAGGCTGGTTTCGGTTCCAATGTAAATGGCATCCACGGCTTGATTTTTAACTACCGCTTCATAAGTTCCGTAGAATTCTGGAATAGAAAATGAAGAGGCGAACTCTTTCGCCCTTTGCCGACTCCGGGAACCAACGGCCTGAACGACACACCCGGGGACGTCGTCAATCGCCTTAACAAACTGCTGACTCGCGTATCCAGTACCAAGGATTCCCCACTTAAGTGGTACCGCTCGTGGATCTGGTCCACGGATATTTTGAGAAACCATTCGGTTCAACTTAACTCACGGCCGGTTTATACCGGGGTTTTCGTTCCCAACTGTTTTGCAAGTAACAGCTCACCAGACACTGAACATTCAACCACCCATCCGCCCACGTGCGCAAATGAGGCGGTCGGGAACGTTTGGCGGGATTCAAACGCGTGGGAACTTCGCCGATCTTCAGCCCAACGAAGCTGGCGCGGCTCATCATCTCGGTAAAAAAATCCATTCCGTTTTTTTTGAGATTTAAAGTGGCCCAAACCTCTTTCCTGAGCCCTCTCAATCCACAATGAAAATCACCGCAGGGCACGCCAAGAAAAAGTCTCCCTATTCCTGTCAGAACAGGGTTTCCCAGATAGCGGTGCAGAAACGGCATGGCACCCTTTTCGATTCCTCCCTGGAAACGATTCCCCACCACTAGGTCAAGACCACGGCGCAACTCTTTTAGAAAAGGCATGGTCTGGGAAAAATCATAGCTGCCGTCGGCGTCCCCCATAATGATCAATTTCCCTTTGGCCGCCGAAATTCCGGCGATAAGGGCAGCCCCCATGCCTCGCTGTGACACAGCGATGACCCGTGCCCCGAGACTTCTAGCCAATTCTATTGAGCCATCCTCACTCCCGTTATCGGCGACAACGATTTCGGCATCGAGTTGATTTTCTCGGATGCACCTCTGAGCCTGTTCAACGCAAAAGGCGATCGCTTCCACCTCGTTAAGACAAGGCATGACAAAGGAAACTTCTGGACGGGAAACGATTTTTTTACCTTCTCCAAAAGTCGGCAAGGGAGCTGTGAGGTTTACATTGAAATTCATGCCCGTCCTTCAACTGAAACTTTTCGGGGCCATAGTACAACGTAACGCTTCCCTGCGGTTAGCGGTACGCGTTGCCCGCCGGTAGCGGTGTAGAGCCGAGATTAGGGCCGAAAATCTAAATCCAAGAATGGTGGAAAAATTCCGCGCGGTGGAATTTTTGGCAGGGCGTAATGGACGACTACCGAATTTGGTGTATTTGCCGCAAAACTGCGGCTGCCTGTGCGACAGGCAGCCGCTATAACTAATAATGGCGCTGAAAAGGCATTTAGCCGACGACTTTGACGTTGCTAGCCTGCGGGCCTTTCTTGCCCTGGGCAGTATCGTACTCCACTTTGGTGCCCTCTTTCAGATCGGCGCCATTAGTGTCATTGGCGTGCACGAACACATCTTTGCCCCCATCGTCTGGGGTGATGAATCCAAAGCCTTTACCTTCATTGAAAAACTTTACGGTTCCTTTATTCATAGACTCTCTTTCTCCTGAAAGACGAGAGAGTAGATCATCTTCGGCCAACAAACACCTGTTTTGTAGCGGTAAACTGCGCCGCTGAGGGGGGTACTTTGGGGGCACCGGCTGAATCGCCCCCCATAAAGGGGGCTGGATTAGCTCTTGATGGGATACCTAAATATATGATATTTGGCCGCCGTTCCAAGTACACTCTGCTTTAAATGAAAGTACATCTTGTTGACGGAACCTATGAACTTTTTCGCTGCTACTACGGCGGCCCTAAGAAGAAGATCAAAGGTCGCGAGGTAGGCGCGGCGCGGACACTTGCCCGAAGTTTGGCGGCTTGGTTAAGAACAGGCCAAGTCACCCATGTTGCCTACGCCTTTGATCGGGTAATCGAGTCTTTTAGAAACGATTTATTCGCTGGCTACAAGACTTCCGAGGGTATTGAACCTGAGCTCTTCTCTCAATTTGAACTGGCGGAGAAGGTCGTGGTCGCCCTTGGTGTCACCGTCTGGCCAATGATCAAGTTTGAAGCCGACGATGCCCTGGCCACTGCAGCTCGAGGATTTGCCAAAAAAAAAGAAGTGAATCAGGTCTTAATCTGCTCCCCCGATAAAGATTTTGCTCAATGCGTATCGGGAAAAAGAATTGTTGGATTTGATCGATTCAAAGGGATTCCCCTCGATGAACGTGGCGTAATCGAAAAATTTGGCGTATCGCCTGAATCTATCCCTGATTTGCTGGCCCTTGTCGGAGACACCGCCGATGGAATCCCAGGCATACCCCGATGGGGAACGAAATCTGCTTCATTGGTTCTTGCCTCCTACGGAACTATTGAGAAGATCCCAAAGAACTCCACTCAGTGGAAAGTAACCGTTCGTGGCGCTGAAGCGCTTTCCGAGAATCTTGAAGCTTGTCGGAAAGAGGCAGCGCTATATCGACAACTTGCGACCCTTCGCTACGACGTCCCATTGAAGGAAAAGCTGAAAGACATTGCGTGGAGAGGCGCCAAACAAGACGCGATGGCAAAGCTCACTGAGGAACTCGAAATTTCCATCGAATTGGCATACCCCTCCACTTCGCGTCCGCCGTCAAAAACAAAGTATCGAAATTAGATATATCCCTACTTGCTCAAACTCGTTTCAACGTGAAGCATTTGGCTGGTCGCGACTCCCCAGTAAAAGGTTTCGACGCTTTCCCCGAGCTGCGACATGAGACTCAGCCCTGAAAAATGATATTATTGCAAAAATGATAAGCAATAGAATCCTTCGAATTGGTTACAAGGAAAAAAACTTTACCTAGTTGAAATGGAAATTCCCGAAATCTATCTTCTACGTAAGGAGGCTCTTTTCAATGTCATCGAGGATAGAGGATAAAGGACCGGCAGCAATCGATTTTGGTAGCCAGAAATTCACGGAACGCACCGACCGAAGCATTGAAATGTTTGTTCCGTTTTCAGTCCCGCCCAAATACATTCGGGGAGTTGAGCCAATCGGAGATAAACCTCCCAAATATCAGCTATCGCGCGATGACGCCAAAAAAACTCTTTAACGAACAAAGACTCCCTTATCTAGAAGTAGGCCAACGTGGTGCCGGAGTTACCATCGTCCAGTTTGAAACGCTTCACGACGCTTAAAGTTTTGAGATAGCGGTGTACCGCCGCTTTCATCCGGCCTGTGCCGTGCCCGTGAATGATGGCTAGTCGGTCGGCGCCGCCGCGCAGGGCGCTATCGATAGCATTGGCCAACGCCGTGAGGCCCTCGTCGACGGTCATCCCGTGAAGATCGGTGGAGCAAGATCGGCTCGGGGCCTTAGCGGTACGCGAAGGAAGCCCTTTGCGCGTTTCGCCTGACTTTTTTGTGTAGGCCGTAGGGCCGGCTTTCTGCGCTACCAATTCGGCCGCCGTGCACTCGACGCTCAGGCTGCCAATCCCCACGCGATACCGGCCGTTAGCCATCGTCTCCAGCACGATGCCATCGGCTTCTAGCCTGGTGTGGAAAACACGGTCATGCCGTTTGATGGGTTTGGGTGGGCGGGACATAGCGTTCTTTCTTTAGCTCGAAAACACTATATCAAATGGCGGGCTGTTCGCGCGCTTCCCTCCTCAAATGAGGAGAAAAGTACCCGCTTCCTTTTAGAACAGCTTGATGGAGTTCTAAAAGGAAGTGGGTACCTTTTTTTGTGCCTGTGAATGGTGGCCAGCGCCGTGAGGAACAGTACCCGATCCTGGAATACTCCCCTTGAGTCGGAAACTTCCCCATCGCTTTCACGTTATTTGAGTGGCCCCGCGCCTAATGTTAAGCTCACGGACGTGGGCGGGCTGAAAAAAATTTATGCGGTCAACCGGGCGCTTTTGCTCTTGTGCCTTTTTAGCGCACCGCGAGGGCACGCCCGGGGCGGGTTGCCGGCCATCCAATGCCGTTTGCTTTTCGAAAATATTCAGACTCTCGGCTTACTCAAATGGAAAAGTCTCGGACCGCAAAAGTTGCCGGAATACTCGATAATTATGGCGGCCAATGGGCTCTTGCCGTTACACGCTACGCGTCCGCAAGTGAAGCATCTGTTGGAGATCGTTACCCGGAAAGATTTGAGCGCCGATGAACTTCGGCAAGCTTTGCGCGATTGGGCATTGCGCGATTTAGGCGGACTCAAGCTTGTCTTTCTCGCCGATTTAACCGTTCTCGGCCAACGATACGTCGAGCGGAACTTGATCGCGCCAAACGAGGCGTATGTGGATGCTGCCAACGGAGTGGTGAGCCCAGCACTTTGGAATCGCTTGGTGCAGGACGGCTACTTTCCGGTCGTTGATCCACACGATCTCTTGGCCCACTTGCCTTCGTTTCTTGATCCGCAGATGCGTAGCCGGTTGGTGCAAAAGGCTCGGCTGTCTGGTCGCCTCTATACTCCCCTTGCCACGGGCGCGCGCAACTCAGGCTACTATCAAGCAGCATTGGAAGCGGTCGAATCGCAACTGCTTTTTCGTACTCGGGACGAGACTTGGGAGAATCTGAATTTCTTGTTTAAGGATGCCTCGGGGGTCCATCTCATTCCCCAGGGAAATCATGCGATGATGCTTCCGTCTCCGCTTATGAAACTTGCGGCAAAACCACCTCCGTTGTTGCGCACAATGGTAGCATCGCTTTTCGGGAAGGGAGACGCAGCGATTACGCTCTCGTCGAAAGAGATAGCGCAGATTCTCTTTCCGCTTGGCCTCGACCAAAGTACGCCGCTTACTCTCCCTTACTTCAAAGAGTACATCGCCAATCGGCCCTCTCTCTACTTGCATTTTCGCGAAACTGAGGTCGCCATCGGCGTGGGAATTGGTGCCAACGCAGTGAGCCGCGCAAAAGTGGAGGGAGTCATTCTGGCAATTGCCAGGCGGCCCGAACTGCGACGGCTTCGCGGAGAAGATACTTATATTCCCGCGTTCATGGATACGCTCGCGACGGACTTAGAGAAGGATTCAGGGCTAGCCGCGTCGTTTAATCTGAAAAACCGCGTCGATTACATGGGCGCCAGTTTAGACCTCTACAACGATTACTTGGATTGGATGCTTCAGCAACGCCCTGGTAGTCTCGGCCAGAGTCATCCTTCCATCTATTGGTGAGGAGACTGAGTGTGCCCGCCGAGCACTACGAGGCCATACAGCCACTGTCTCGAAACGAACGGACGGCGTTTGTCGCGGTTGATCAAGTTCGGGTCTTCTTGGTCTGGTATGGGAATCAGGGCATTAAAATGTGGTCGATTTAGATGAATGGCGGGGCAGAGTGGACGACTTTCGAACCTGGTGCTACACCCCTTCCCATGGACGGAGCCACTCGCTATCGCTCAAAGTCGTTTGATTATTCCCTGAATTACTACGAGTTAGATCTGCGGAATAACTCCTCGCTTTACCGCGTCGGCCGCGGCGAGCAAGGGGTGCTTCTGGTCGAGCCCTATAAGTCTGAAATCCTGCCCTTCTGGCGATTCAAAGACAAAGACACGGCAAAGAAATCGGCCGCGGCAATCAATCAGCAATTTCGAAGATATAAGACCAACCGAGACTTCGTGGGAATGGATATGGCGAGAAAATTCCTGCAAATGGGATACACGCGGGCGCGCCGCTACGCCAATCACCCCGGAGGAAAAAAATACTCCGCAAGCGGGAAAATGCTTCCTTATAAACTAGATGAAACCAAGGCCCAGGCGGCCGAAGTTTTCTATCGGGCGTGGAAGCGAGTGGAAGCGGACGCTTATTACTTACGGAAGAAAACGGAACATAAGCGGAAGTATGGTTAGGGAGTAACGATACCTACATCCTTTGCAGTCGCTTCAGTATTAAAGCCGTATGAAAGGAATTGATAGGCCGACTACGTCGGTTTTAGATTGATCATTAATCTCAAGATTCATCGTTGCGGATTTTTCCGCCCAAGAAAAAAATGGAGGGCCGGAGTGGATGAGTATCGAACCTGGTGCCGCACATCGGGCGGGCCTACGGCGTAGCCCGCTAATATTTCATTTCGTACTTTGGCCTGCATGACCAGTTGCCATAAGTTATTATCCTCACATGAGGCTTTTATTCCCAAAACTCACCAAGACCGAGCTCCGCAGCATTGTTCCAATCACGGCATTGTCGGGACTGTTGGGAGCCGGCTACGGAACTTTCCATGATCTGATCACCTGGTCGATATCGAACGAGTACTACACCGTCGTGAAGTTTATCCAGTTCTCCTGGGCAGATCTGAATTTGCGGCCGCAGTACTTCGCTGCAGAGATCGGCTTCATCGCGGGCGGAGCCGTGGGATTGGGCGCTGGATGGATTATGGGGAGGGTGCTCGCTACGAAGGTCCCATACAGAATGGCCCTGCGCGTTGCCATAGGGGCTTGTGCGATCTCTTTTTTATTGGCTCTCCTTTTCGCGGTAATCGGAAACTATGTGGGGATTGCCTACTCAAGTAATCTGGGAAACTCCGTTTGGAGCGAAATGGCAACGGAGCTTCAGATTCGTGATTTACCATCCTTTGTGCGTGTCGCTTTCATCCACTATGGGAGCTATCTCGGGGCCCTCCTCGGGATTTTAGGCTCACTCATTCGATTAAAAGTGCGCGGTTAGCGGCGGCGAAATACCGTGCGCACGTGTGTAGAATTCAAGAATCTTCAGCCCTCCAATTTTAGATCGCTGATTTTCTTCGGAAAAAAATGGCGGGGCGGACGGGACTAGGACCCTCGGCTCTTTTAACGTACTGTAACTAAACAAAAACGTAATCTATCGACGAGTCGCTTAGATATCTTCACTGCGCGACTCTGCATGACTCTGCCACCGTCAGGTGTGTGGTGTCCCCCAGATGTCCCCCAGAATTGGGGGACGAGAGACGACCAATCTTCCCACCTGTCCCCCACTAACCGGAATCACCTAACCCCAAACAGAGGAGATAGCTATGCGAAAAATAATCAGAGAGAACCGTGAGCTGGGCCAGAAACTGCCCGAGAACGACTACCATAAATATGGTTTCGTTTGGACCGTCGAGGATGCCGCGAGGGAGCTTAAATGCTCCAAGCGGCATATCTTTAAACTCGTTTCCGATGACCTGATTCCCTACGCCAAAGTGGGTAGGCTTGTCCGGTTCTCTCAGGTCAGGATCGGCGAATGGATCCGGAAGGGTGGGGTGCGCTAAGGCGATCTCTTCGTCCGAGCCTTCATTCACAAAATGGAGATAAGGGCGTCAGTAGTTATTGAATTTTCATAAAAAATTACACTACTTATATCACAGTTACGCATGAATTTTTAATTAATAAATTGATCATTTCCGCCGATATAGGTATCATGGAATAGAGGTTGGTATGACTGCACTCCAACAATTTAGAGCCCATTTGAAGCCAGGGAGGGTTTATCGCCGGGAGGAACTTCAGGCGTTTTCCTCAAGCGTGGATCGTGTGCTCAAAAACCTTCTTGAAGAACGGTTACTTGAAAAAGCGGGGGCGGGACTCTATTACCGTCCCAAGAAAAGCGTCTTCGGTGCCACGCCACCTGGGGAACACGAACTCGTCGAAGCCTTCCTCAAAGATAAGGACTATCTGCTCGTTTCGCCGAATCTCTACAACAGCTTGGGTGTGGGGACGACACAGCTTTACAACACGACGGTAGTCTACAACCGAAAACGGCATGGACAATTTACACTAGCGGGCAAGCGGTTCGACTTTCGAATGAAACCCCGATTTCCAAAGACCCTTTCGGAAGAATTTTTGCTCGTCGATCTTATGAACAACCTGGGTTCTCTCTCCGAAGATCGAGAACTCGTTTCCGAAAGCGCGAAGCGACGGGCGGTCGGCTTAAATCGCGACCAGCTTTTGAAAGCGGCGCGTGCCTACGGAAAAGTAGGCACCAAGCGATTCTTCGAGAAACTACTTACCAAATGAGCACACCACCGTTTCTTCACGAGCATAAGGAATTCAAAGACCTTCTGGAGATCCTCTCGAAGGAGTTAAGCATTCAACCGCAGCTGGTCGAGAAAGACTACTGGCTGATGCATTGCCTTTATGGACTTCTTTCTTTGAAGTTTGGCATTGAACTCAAAGGCGGAACGTCCCTCTCGAAAGGGTTTCAAGTTGTTGACCGTTTCTCCGAAGACATCGACATCAAGATCGAGCCACCCCTACATCTCGAAGTTAAAGCCGGTCCAAATCACGACAAAGACATCCACATTGAATCCAGGCGGAAGTTTTTTGACTGGCTGAAAGCCAATATCAAGATCCCTGGAATTATTTCTGTCGAACGGGATACCGAGTTCGATGACGATCAAATGCGAAACGCCGGAATTCGGCTCCGTTATAAAAGCCACTACGATCCGCTACCGAAACTGAAGGTAGGCATCCTGCTTGAGGTCGGCTTTGATCGCACCGCCCCGAACGAGAAGGTAACTATCTCTTCGTGGACATTCGACAAGGCAACCAGTGCCAAGGTTTCCATCCAGGATAATCGGGCGATTGCCGTCCCTTGTTACTCGCCTCAGTATACGTTCGTGGAAAAACTTCAGGCCATCTCGACCAAGTACCGCCAGCAGCAGGAGAAGGGGAAAACCTTCCCGCCAAACTTCCTGCGCCATTACTACGATGTGTACCGGCTCTTAGATTTGGACTCGGTTCAGAAGTTTATCGGCACGACCGAGTATCACGAATACAAGGACAAACGCTTTCGCGGCGCCGACAATCGGGATATCGCCACCAACGACGCATTTACATTGAGAGACGCAGCGGTTCGCGCTCTATACGAAACGGAATACAAGAAGGGCGCTGATCTCTACTACAAGGGACAAGTTCCCTTCGCTGAAATCCTTGCGCGAATTCAGCAAAATATCGCGAGGCTTTAGGCTTACAAACTTCCAGAGTTGAACCCGCGCTAATGAGATTAGACGTAATGCCGCATCATTTTTTTCCGCGTCGACCTTGGGCAAATTCCACGCAGTAACCATCGGGATCGAAAGCAGTCATGGACCGCTCCCACGGCTCGTCGTGCGGAGGGGTGTGAAAACGGATGCGCTTTTTTAACAGCTTCTTGTAAAGACCATCTAGATCATCCGTGCTGAACTCGACATGGATGCCTTTTTTTTGTTTGGCGTTCATCATCGCAACACCGTCTTTTTTTGCAACCGCGAAGGATAGAAACCCGACGGTTCCGCCACCAGGGCCTCCGATGCGAATTAACGCGAAAGCGGGAGCCGCATTCCATTCCAGCTTGCAGCCCAATTTCTTCCAGTAGAAATCCACTGAACGCTTTACGCTCGCGACTGTTAGAGACAATCCCTCCATTCGGAAATCGGTTTTCATTGAAGCTCCTTTTGTAGAAATCAGTATTTCAATAGCGCCGCTCATGACCTCAACAGACGGTAAAGCATAACCCGAGATGCCAAAGTCTGCCAGGCAAGTACGAAACCTCGCGCAACCCACCTCCTGGCCCGAGCCGCATCTTTTCCGGAGAGGACCAGTCGAAACTGAATCCGAATCGAACAATTTGTTGGTGTTTGTTTCATGTGAGTAGCAGTTCCGGGCGTTATCGATATTCGAACCATCCCGAAATCCAGACACAACCTCCCACTCGTTTTCATCAGGTTACATGAAAGGTAGCCCACGTTACATGGCAGTGTTATTCAGACCATGGGCGAAGAAGAAAAGCGGAATGAAAACACTTCCGCCAAGCGACCGCAGGAAAGTAGTGAAAGATGAAGGCTCTAGTTTTTGTCAGGCCAGGCGTCATTGAGTTTAGAGAAAAGCCCGTTCCGGAAGTGGGTCCAACGGACGCACTGATAAAGGTGACCACGACCACTATCTGTGGAACGGATATCCATATTCTGAAGGGGGAGTACCCCGTTAAAAGCGGACTGACGATTGGCCATGAGCCGGTGGGTGTTATTGCTAAGCTGGGTTCGGCGGTCCGAGGCTATCAAGAAGG
>JAYVQZ010000016.1:0-3168 GCA_043776735.1 Deltaproteobacteria bacterium
TCGGCTGCTTTATAAGACCAATTTAATTCGATGTTTGGTGGTGACGACGGAATCGACTTGAGATCGGCAATTGGTTCGGCAAAAGTTAAAGGTTCCTGAGAATCTGCAGGCAATCCAAGTTTTGTCATTAAGGCAAAGCGCGCCTGAATTACGGCAGTCTTGGCAGCAGTGTCGTCTAGGACCGATCTTTCCCATTGCGCTTTGAATTTTAGAAAATCTTTCTTGGCCTTAAAGCCCTGCCTATATTGCGATTCGACAAAGAGGTACTGTTTTTCGAATAGCGCCAGTGCCTTGCCTCTTAACTCAGCGGTTTGAATGGCCAACGACCACTTATAAAAAAGATCGGCGACGTCAAAGGCGAGCTGATTCTTTACCTGGCGAACCGAGGCTTGGGCCCCCTCATAACGAAGGGTGCTAATTTGAAATTGGTTGAGCGAACGATGATTGTCGTAAATGTTTTCTGTCAGAGTAACGGCAAGACTGCTCGTCCAAGGGTCGGTAGGGTTTTTGGGCGAGGTTTTAGAAAGTCCGTGAGCTGAGGTTAAATCGAGCGACGGAAGAAACTGGCTCTTAGTATTACTTAGCTCAAGCTCAGCAATCTTGAGCCGCTCGGTTTCCGCCTTCAATGTGGGCGAGTTCTCAAAAGCCTTGGTGACGAGATCGGCCAAAGGCTGGGCATGAATAGGCCACTGCCCTAAAAAACCTATCGTTACGACCAATATCTGCCTTAAATGCTTCAAGAAATCCGCCCTCAATCGGTGCGTAAGAAAGCCTCTAGAGCATACGTAACATACTCTGGGGCATTGATTAAGGGACGTTTTCAAAAGCAAAATGCTACGAAAAATTGGCGTTTCTGGCCCAAGCAAGGCGTCGGCATGTTGCTCCCCTGGGAAAAGGGAGCAAATACGCCCCAGCAATCTTCCCGTCTTTTGATCAGTCATCTTCTTTTTTGACGTTTGGCGTTAGGGTTATGGGTCAACAACACAGGGAGTTGGGCTTTGGTAAATCGGTCTTTGATCACTTGGTGCTTTGTCTTGAGTTTAGCAATGACTTCGAAAGCTGGGCATTCAGTCCCCGTTGAGAGTCCTACGAAGTCCATTTCTTTGGTGTCAGCGCCAGGAGGACAACGATCCGTTAAAATGCGCAAGCGGCCCAGTTGCGGTTTCCTGGTAACTGTAGGGGTAATTTTTGCTACCGCTGGAATCTTTCTCTCTCCCACTGTTGTCCATCACGCGATCGCTCAAGGGACAGGCGGCAAACACTTAGGTTACGGCATTCATTTCCACTGGAACGACATACGATCTAGCCTAACGGTCGAGGAGAAATTCCTAGTGGATAAGCCGGTTGGCAACGAGAGAGCGATTGCCCTGCTCTTCAATAAAAAGTTAGGGGGCGTCAAATGGGACGAAGAGGGGGAGAAATCCGACTATCAGATCAATTGGTTTCCCAAAGTACGAAACGCCAAACACTTCTTAGATCGAAACCAAGAGGATCGCGGGGTGTGCCGCCATCGCGTGGTCATCCTGGCTGCGATTCTAAAAAAGATTGGTATCCCGGCAACGATCGAAACCGGCATTCAACCAGGAATTGGACTTCATGCGTGGGTGAAGCTGCCCACGCAAAACCTCATTTTGGATCCCTTTGCTGGAACGTCTAACGAACCCAAGGAATATTACGAAGTCTTTGAGCCAGGCTCGGTTAAACCCGTAAATGTGTGGCAGGATATCCTAGCCGGTACGTACTATTAAACTGAGGCTACGGAAAATCTATGTTGTCAAAATACTGATCGCGCAGCACCTTGGCGTGCTGTGTAGCCAGGTCCCCAAATTCAATCTCGGGGAGCGAGATCACTTTTTGAAAAATTGAAGAACTAAATGCTTTGTGGCATCGCTGAGATAAGGGGGCATAGCTTAAGTGCCACCTTTCGGGCATCACGCCTCCTCGGTCTTTTTGATAGGGGCGAAAGAAGCCAAAACGCTTGAGATTGTCATCTATCCAGTCGTGGAACGGAGCAAATAGCCCGCCACTTTCTACCTCTTTTGGGGTTAGCTGGACCTGATATCCCGCAGGCATCGCGGCCGCATCTACTAGGTCCATATCGCTTCCCCAATGGTGACGGGAAAGTCCAGGAAACGCCGACCATTTGAGCATTGCAAAAAAACGTTCTTTACGAGCCTCTTCGGATTTGCCCTCTTTAGGAAGCGGTTTGTCGTCAGAGCCAAGCACCTGACGAACGCCTTGGGCCTTCTCATTCCAGATCCGAAGCTGATGATCAAAGCCCCGAAACCCACTGACGACCAAGATTTTAAAGCCCACCGAGGCCGCTTCGACCCGGAGCTTCTCTAAGGAGGGAAGCACTTCCCGATGGACGCGCACAGGAGAGCCGGTCTCCACAGGGAGCATTTGAGAATCGTCTTTTCCAATGAGAAAGTCAGGAGACATGCCGATAGTTTAACACGCGTTTTGTTACACGCTAAGTGCTTCGAAAGGCATCCTCAATGGCTCGCATGGTGGCTTTAATTTCCCGCATTTCAGTGGAACAGGGGGCCACAAAAATGGTGTCGTCTCCGGCAATAGTGCCTAAGATTTCCCCCGGCTCAAACCGATCAAGATGACGGGCCACAAGAGAAGCCGAGCCTACTGCAGTGCGGATTACGATGATAGAGCCATTGGTCACCACGGACTGGACTAGGTTGGGCAGCGCTCCCGACATGTCTGGCCGAACCTCTTCCGAAAGCTGATAGACCGTCTTTCCTTCGAGATCTACCACCTTGATCGCGCCTAGCTTCTTTAAATCGCGGGATACCGTAGACTGTGTGGTTTCAAATTTTTGCCGCTCCAGCTTTTCTGCCAGCTCTTCCTGCGTGCTCAATTCCCCATCAAGGAGAATCTTCTTGAGGGCCTCAAGCCTTTCTCTGGCATTTCGAATCATGCAAAGGTCTCTTTCTTAAGCAATTGGAGCAGTAAGGCTTTCTGCACATGCAACCGGTTCTCGCTCTGACGAAAAAGGACAGAATTGGGGTGTTCGGCCATCTCATCGGTGATCTCTTTTCCACGCACCATGGGAAGGCAATGCATGACAATAGCCTCGGGAGAGGCCAAAGCGTAAAGCTTTTCGTTCACCTGATACCCCCGAAAACTCTCTTCTCGTTCGTTTTCCTCTTTTTC
>JAYVQZ010000017.1:0-12396 GCA_043776735.1 Deltaproteobacteria bacterium
TCGGGGCGCTCACCCTGATTCTAAGCCCGAAATTTTAGTCCTTCGTCCTGAAGGCACCGCCGGGTTTATTCGCGCGGTGATGGAACACGGACTGGCCAACACCGGGCATCCTAGCCGCTACTTTTATTTGGGCCCCATGTTCCGTTATGAGCGTCCTCAAAAAGGTCGACTCCGTCAGTTCCATCAACTAGGCGCCGAATTTATTCACGACGCCACGGCCGAAGCTGACGCGGAGCTGGTCATTTTGCTCGACCACCTGTTAAAGACGCTCGGGTTAACCTCGTCTCATTACGAGATTAGAATCAACAGTGTGGGTTGTAAGGACTGCCGTCCTGCTTATCGCGACAAGCTGATTGCCTACTTCACACCGCACAAGGCAGAGCTTTGCGAAAACTGTCAACGCCGTTTGGAACGGGCTCCGCTACGTATCTTAGATTGCAAGAATGAAATCTGTAAGAGGCTTTCTGAAACTGCGCCGTTGGGAATTAATAACCTTTGCACGGTCTGTGAAACTCATCACTCGCGGGTAAAGAATTGTCTGACTAGTGAGAATATCAAATTCATTGAAGATCCGTACATAGTGCGTGGGCTCGATTATTATTCTCGCACGGCTTTTGAGTTCACCTCCTCCCTATTAGGGGCACAGAGCGCTCTTGGCGGTGGCGGACGGTACGACGGTTTATCGGCCCGTTTCGGAAAACAGGATTTCCCCTCAGTGGGCTGGGCCATTGGATTAGAACGAGTGATGCTGGCTCTTGAAGCTATCCAGGCACCATTTGAAAAGCAGCCAACCCCTGTCGCCTACTTTGCTCCCCTAGGAGAGAAGGCGTTTGATACGCTATTTCCGCTTCATCTGGCGCTAAAGAAAAAGGGCATAGCGGTAGAGATGGCCTACGAGAAGGATAAGGGGCTTAAGTGGCTTCTCAAGCAGGCGGACCGAGTGAAAGCGAAATTCGCCGTCATTGTTGGCGAGAATGAATTAAATGCCGGACAAGTGATGCTCAAGGAGCTGGGCACAGGAACCCAGACCACCGTGGCAATTGGCAACTTAGAATCAGAATTGACAAAGACACTACTTTAATTAGAGGGAGCGCTCAGTGCGTATCAAAAGGACCCACTATTGTGGGCAGTTAAGTGAAAAGCAGTTAGAGACCACCGTACAGCTTTGTGGGTGGGTGCACCGGTGGCGCGACCACGGCGGCGTAGTGTTTATCGATCTTAGAGATCGTACTGGTGTTTTCCAAGTGGTCTTTGACCCAAAGTTTGTTGCACTTCCTGAAGCCTCTGAACTTCGCATGGAGTGGGTCATTGGAATTAAGGGAACTATTCGCAAACGGCCTTCGGGCATGGAGAATAAGAATCTAGGGACTGGGCAGATTGAAATGCTGGTCTCCGAACTTGAAGTGCTTAATAAAGCAGCTCCTCTTCCGTTTTCACTTCATGAGGATAGTCCCTCTGCTGGCGAAGTGGACGAACAGCTGCGATTGAAACACCGCTACTTGGAACTCAGGCGGCCAAAGTTGCAGAACAACCTCAGGCTTCGTCACGAGTTTTTGAAGTCAGCTAGAGAGTTCTATTTTGAAAATGGATTTTGGGAAATTGAAACGCCGATCCTTTATAAGAGCACGCCCGAAGGGGCTAGGGATTATCTTGTGCCCAGTCGGGTTCATCCGGGGCAGTTCTACGCCTTGCCTCAATCGCCGCAGACTTTAAAGCAGCTTTGCATGATTGGTGGTCTCGATCGATATGTTCAGATCGCCCGTTGCTTCCGTGATGAGGATCTTCGCGCTGACCGGCAGCCCGAGTTTACCCAAGTGGACGTTGAGATGTCGTTCGTAGATGAGACCGATGTTCAGGCTATACATGAAGGGCTCATGAAGAAAACCTTCAAAGACGTGTTGGGAGTCGATATAAAGACCCCTTTCCACCGCCTTCGTTATCAAGAGGCAATGGATCGTTTTGGAAGCGACAAACCTGATATGCGCAACAGCCTGGAATTGGTCGATCTCACTCCACAAGGCAAGAAGAGCACCTTTCAGGTTTATCAGACGGCACTTAACGATAACGGTGGCATTCTTAAAGCCCTTTGCTTTGAAGAAAAAGAGCCCCTGTCACGCAGTGAGCTAGATGGCCTGTTAAAGAAAGTAGCCGTCTATGGCGCCCGGGGAATTAGTTGGGTTCGCATTAAGTCTTCCAAAGACTGGCAGTCTCCACAGGCAAAGTTCTTTGATGACGAGCTCAAGCTGGAGATAGAAAAGAAGCTTCCGTTTACCAACAACGCCATGGCATTCTTTGTTTGTGGCGATCCGACAATCGTGAACAACGCTTTGGGCGCCTTACGAATCGAGTACGGAAAAAAACTCGGCTACGTTGATGAGAAGGCGTGGGAGTTTTTGTGGGTCACCGACTTCCCGCTATTCGAGTACAACGCCGAAGACAAACGTTTTTATGCGGCTCATCATCCATTCACCAGCCCGCACCTTGACGATCAGGCCGCCTTTTTGGCGGTGAAGCCAGAGCAGCTTTATCCCATCAAGAGTGAGGAGACTCCTGCATTCCAAACGATGAAGAACACGCGTGCCCGCGCCTACGATCTTGTGCTTAACGGCTATGAGATCGGTGGCGGCAGTTTGCGCATCTATTTGGCCGACGTTCAGGCGCAGATGTTTCGCATGTTGGGAATTACCGAGGATGAGGCGGAACAGAAGTTTGGTTTCTTTCTTAAAGCGCTACAATATGGAACTCCTCCGCACGGGGGAATTGCGTTGGGTGTGGATCGTATTGCGATGCTGCTCGCGGGCACGGATGCGATTCGTGATGTAATGGCGTTTCCTAAGACTCAGAAGGCAAGTTGCTTGATGAGCGATTCACCGTCGCCTGTAGCGGAAAAACAGCTCCAAGAGTTGTCTATCGCCATCCGGCTACCGAAGGTGCCAGGGTGAGTTTTGAAACAGGTGGCGAAAGCCATTTGAGCCGTTAGAATGGCGTCATGGCGTTTCATCAAGTCTTTGACGTGATTGTCGTCGGCGGAGGCCTCCTAGGCACCGCAGTGGCGCGCGATTGTGCCATGAGACGACTTTCTGTCCTTCTTATCGAGCAGGAGGACATTGGGTCTGGTGCAACAGAAGTGATCTCACCATTGGTAGATGGGGGAAATAGGACGTGGACAGCGCATTCTGCCCCTTCGTTGATGCAGGAGTTTGATATCCTCGAGCGGCTAGCGCCTCAACTCTTCTCCGAAACCAGAGTTCTCATTCCGGCAAACCCTGATTTGCCCCAAGCAACACTTCGGCGCCTTCAAAGCACGGCTACAACGCTTCAAAAAATGGGTTCCGCAAGGCGCGACAGGAGAGTGCAATCGTGGACGCCCGAAGAATTCCGACGGCGCGTTCCTTTTTTTTCCCAGCCCTATGTGGCTGGCGGTGTGGAGTACACCCAGATGCTTTGGGATCCGGTTCGTTTTGCTATCGCCAACGCGAAGGCAGCAGAGCAAGCCTCCGCTGAAATCTTATTGGGCGCCAGAGTGGAAGAGGTCAGTTTTGAAAATGGCCGTGTCGTGGGAGTGCGGTTGCGCCGGGGGCAGGGGCGCTCGGAGTTTGCCTTTTCCAAGACCGTAATTGTAGCCGCCGGAGCCGGTGCGTCGCGGATTAAGGGCGTCTTAGCGGACGAAAAGCATTGGCAGCGGGAAACGATACTTTTTTTAGCCGAGCGGCTTCCCGCGACGTTTGCCCTAGTCTCAGAGTCTTCCGCTACGTTTCTCATTCCGTGGAGAAACCAGACTTGGGTTGGTTCTTGGTCCAGTGATTATTGTGGCAACCCTTACCCCATTGGGGACCTTGGCGGCGATGCGGCGCTCATAGACAGCCGATTTCTTAATCGAAAGGGGGTCTCCGGCCTTTGGCGACCGTCGCACTTGATGTCGCGAGTGCATGCGGGGGCTTCAGAGAGCAGCGGTGAGACAGCCTACTCTGAACCAACCATAACCGACCATTCGACGACCGGGCACAGGGGGCTGTTTAGCCTAAGCGGCGGAAACGGTGGCTTTTGCCGTCTTGCCGCAGAAAAAATTTCCCACCAAGTTACTTTACTGCTGAAACATCGAGAGGAATGCCGAACGGCATTTGAGAGCCTTCCTGGCGGTAGTCACGATATCCCCTGGGAAGAAGAAGCCAAGAGGACTGGGCTCCCACCGCCAGTGGTATATGGCATCATTCGGCGCCATGGCTATCATGCCACGACGATTTTTCAACGGGCATTGGAAAAACCCGAGTTGGCCCGCACCATCTGTGAGTGTGAAGGTGTTATCGCGGCCGAGGTGGAGTTTTGTGTCCGTGAAGAGTGGGCTACTACATTAAAGGCAATAAGCCGACGCACGGGGCTTGCCACTGGAAATTGCCAAGGCGTTCGTTGTGCCCTCAACGCCGTCTTTCTCTTGCAGCGAATGCTTGGGGGGGACATGGTGGGCTTTCGGCAGCAGGCTGAGGAGTGGATTTTAGAAAGGCAGGCCAGCTCTCTAAGTCTCACCCAAGGGGTGCAGGCGGCGCAAAGTGAAATGGATCGCTACCTCGTCTCTTCACTGTTACCAGCTCAAAAAATAACGATGGTGCCGGCGCCATGACGATTCGCAAGACGGCAGAAATCTTTCAGGCTGACGTGGCTATTTTGGGAACCGGCATTGCTGGATTTTCTGTTGCTGAATCCTTGCTTTCTGCAGGGAAAAAAGTGGTGATGCTGTCGCCTGCGCATTCTCTAGCTGGGGCGGCAACTGTCGTTAGCTCAGGGGTATGGGATATCGGCTCGGTTGGTGTTGCCCATTGGCGGGACGGGGTTAGTTACCGAGATTTTATTCGTTCCCAAGCTTGGTTGGCGCCTTTAGGCGATCTGCTTTTGAATGATGGCACTCTTTTTGGGAATGAAAACGTCATCCCCTTTTCCCATTGGCATTCTGACTCTAAAGTGTTTTCCCCCCTCTACCGGGGAGAAGAGGATAGGCCCGCTTTATTGCCGGTAGAGAGCGGAGAATTTCGTGTAGCTTACGCAGCTCAGATTCCCTTGATGAAAGCGGATGCCACAGGTTGGCACAATAAGAAAATTGGCATCGTAGTTTGTTCTCAATGGAGAGAGCCTATTGAGCTTTGGATTCCCGAGTGGAAAGAGCGCCTGCGATCGTTGGCGGTCAACGCGAATTTAGTTCCTTTTCGCATCTCACTGAAGGGGTTCGACTGGCCAATTTCCCAACTAGCAAGCCGCCTGGCTGCCGATCCTACCGTTGCCGCACTTTTTAAGGAGCAGGTAATCCGTGGATTTAAAGAGACTCCGGTAGACTTTCTCCTCTTTCCGCCACTCTTTGCTGAGACCGCTTTCGTGGCGGACCTAGAAAGAGAGATGGGAATCAAGGTAGGGGAGTTTCTCTCTCCTACGGAGCCACTTTCGGGAATGCGCCTGGGAAAACTGATTGAAGAAAAACAACTCTCCTTGGGAATTGAACGCATTCCCATTCTCTCCAGCCGCCAACCTTCGTTGAGGCAGAATAGTTTTTTTGTGACCTCGGCTTTTGGCGAGCCTCTGGAAATTAAGACGAAAGCTGTTGTGCTTTGCACCGGTAAGTTTTTAGGTGGTGGGCTGGGAATCGGAAAACGGATTTCTGAAACGGTACTGGGACTGCCCGTGTTTTTTAATCGCCACAGGGGAGCTATTTCCTACCGCGATCAACTGAAGTCTTCAGAAGACCTTTTCCGACTAGGCCTGTGGTTGGACGAGTGGCATCGGCCAAGGTCACAGGATGGCACGCTAGCTGAAAACCTTTTTGCCTCGGGAAGTCTAGTGGGTGGAGTTGATTTTGCGGTTCACCGGTATGGGTTGGGATTTTTCTCATGGCTAGGGAGGGCTTGTGGCAAAAAAGTCGCCGAATGGCTGGGGTAATCGAATTGGTTCTCTCTTAAAAACGGTCAAAAAATCCAATCAAGCGGACGATGATTTACCTTTAGTCCCGATTGAGTCGCTGAGATCCTCTTCCACACCCTGCCTGGCGTGTTCGGCATGCACGCTCACTTGCCAATCGGTCAACGAGGGTTCGGCACCCTCATGGTTTGAACCAAAACTCCGGTTTCTTTTTCCTATAAAGACAGAGGCTTCGTTGGGGTTTCCTTGCGAGAGTTGCGGCAGTTGCACGGCAGTCTGCCCCTTCGGCGTCTCTTTGCATTAAAAGCAAAAAGGTACTTAGTACCTTTTTACTTTTTCTTGATGAACCTAAGAGCGGGCTTTGGTGAGCTCAGTCGGTGAGAACATTCCTCGATCCAAGATGAATTTGGTTACCAGAGATCCAGGCGTAATATCAAACGCCGGGTTGTGGGCATCGGTTTTCGGAGAAGACCACATTTCACTTCCGTAGCCCAGCACTTCAGTTTTTGCCCGCATTTCAATGGGGATGCTTGCACCATTCAAACATTCGAAATCTATCGTCGTCGAAGGGGCGGCTACATAGAAAGGAATTTTATGAAAATGGCAATTGACCGCCACGGAGTAAGTTCCAATTTTATTGGCAAAATCACCGCTTAGCGAAATTCGATCGGCGCCGACAAATACTTTTTCAATTTTCCCCTCTCTCATCAAAGAGGCAGCCATGTTGTCACAGATTAAGGTGTGGGGTATTCCCCACTTCGCCAACTCCCAAGTAGTGAGCCGAGCGCCTTGCCACAATGGCCTTGTCTCATCGACATAGACGTGAATTTTTTTTCCCTGGATGAAGGCTTTGTGAATAATTCCCAGAGCGGTGCCCACTCCTGCCGTCGCCAAGGAGCCAGCGTTACAGTGCGTGAGTAGGGAATCTCCCGATTCGATGAGGGCGGCGCCGTGATTTGCTATTTGCTTGCAGAGTTCAACATCCTCTTCAAAGATTTTCTCGGCCGTCTTAGGAATGTCAGCCATATTCCCCAGCAGCCTATCAATGGCGTACATTAAATTGACAGCGGTCGGGCGTGAATTTCTCAGTTTAATGGCTGCTACTCGCAACAGAGCTGCACTTGCCCCAGATTCGGCAAACTGACCCAACGCTAATGCAGCGGCCACTCCGATTAAAGGGGCGCCGCGAACACTGAGCTGTTGAATGAGCAAAACCATGTGTTCGATCGATTCGCAGGAGATCCACGCCTCTTTTAAAGGCAGTGCCCTCTGGTCTAAAACCCATAAGACTTTTCCGTCGTAACGTAATGCCGTGGAATCTAGCGGCTTCATAGGATCTTCTCTCCCAACTCTTTCCTTTTTTGCTTTAGCCAAACTATGTCGTCGTTGCTTAGTGGGATCAATTTCTGAACACCCACGGATCCGATTTCTACGGCGCTTTTTAAGATTTGGGCGGAATGCTCAATGCGTTCCAAACCGTTGTAAGCTTCGATTAAGCTCTCCCCCCAGGCAAGGGCGCCATGTCGAGCCAAGATCATCGCTCGGTTTTGCGGGAGAAAGGGGATCAAATTTTCCCCCATTGCGGCAAGGCCTGGACGGGCAAAAGGGATTATAGGAACTTCTCCCACGGCAAGAATCAATTCCGACATAAATTCTGTGGGCAGGCATTTCAATTGGGGCTGCGCAATTGTCCAGGCAATTGCCGTGGGAGGATGGGCGTGCACGACTGCTTTGGCTAGCGGGCAACGGCGGTAGACTTCAAGATGCATTAACAGTTCACTCGATGGGGTTCCGCCCAGAGAACTGCCGTCAGGGTCCAAAACCACAATTTCTTCCGGGGCAATAAACGCTTTGTTTCTTCCCGCGGGCGTAATGAGAATCTTCCCATCGGGAAGCTTGGCGCTGACGTTACCATCGGCACTGGCAGTAAGGTTTCGGGCATGGAGCTGGCGACAAACGAAGACTATCTCTTGGCTGAGTTTTTTTGATGGCATTGGCTAAGCATGCCACAGTACGGGGGGACAAGAAATTATTTGAGTACTAAGCGAGTACGGAACTTGGAGCTTCCCAAACTTCGGCGGCTACCCGTGATTCGGTTTCGGGCCCTGGTAATCCCTCGTGAAGTCGTACCCCCTGTAGGGTCAGTTCCTTGACCGGGGAGGGGAATGTAACAATCTGCGTATCGTTCAGGCGTTTGATCCTGAATCGGCCGGCCACTGCCGTCGTCCTGATTGATGGAGAGAATGTCGTAGGTTGCCAGGTCGCTATCGGTAAGATAACCGGCGAGGATTTCTTGACCGACAACGAAATTAACTTGTGGGATCAACGGTAAAGTAGAAGGGCTTTGGTTGGAGATGGCAATATTTCCCAATTCTCCGGGAACGGCGACCTGCGCTGGAATCACATAAAGCTCATACTTCGATAGGTCCACGGTGCGAACCACATACACGTCAAAGGAACCAATGGTTCCGTCGCAATAACCAAATCCAAGATCACCGGCTCCAGCCTGGAGGTCTGTGAGTTTCCGAGAACATCCTGTTAGCGATGTCCATACAACCACTCCTGCCAGCAGAAGTGATGAAATCTTTCTTAATGCAAAAATCGTTTTTCCCATAAAGAGGGCCTTCCCACACAACAAGTTAAAGTACCGCACCAACTGGTAGTGCAAATGAGGAGCCAATTAGCGGCCAAGGGGCTAAATCCTTAAGACAAAAGCGTGTTCTTGTTGTCTGCGGACGGCGGGGTGGGCTGTGACTATTTTTTAGTCTCTTTACGCTTTCGGGGGAGTTTCCGGAGGCGGGGGGAAACCTCTTTTTGATTTCAATGGGTTACAGGGCTTCACTGTCTGCTCGCTATACTATTCACCTGCCAAAAAAGTCGACAGCACTTTAGGCTCAGCGTGATTTCTCCGACCGAAGGTTCGGGAATCTCAACCGTGTTAAATGGAATTGAACCCCGCCACAACGAATCAGTCTTCGTCGTCCTCACCAAAGGGCTTGGTGACGAGTTTCCCCTCTGTGGTTCCCATAAGCACCTCAACCCGCTTCTCCACCTCGTTTAGGTGCTTTAGGCAGGTTCGAGAGAGCCCTACCCCTTTTTCGAAGGCTTTTAACTGCTCTTCCAAGGGCCCTTCGGCACGCTCAAGGCCTGCTACGATTGCCTCAAGATCTTTGAGGGAGTCTTCGAAGGAAGGAACTTTCTCTTTTGCCATGGTAAAAACATCCTACGTCTTTGTTTTTACGTCAAATCACAGGACGTAAAAATGACGCCCCAACGCAAGGTCCGCTCCGTTGGTCACTCTCGGCCCTTACTCCAATTTAAAGAGGACAAAGTCGGGCAGACCTGACGGGGAATCCTCTGTCTCAGCGTAATCGGAGAACGACAAGGCTGCCGTTTTACCATCTCGGCTAATATCTAGGGAAGACGTTACCACCGCGGAATCAGGATTGGGCTCAAGAAGGGACGGGACAAGTACGGAGAGAAACTTGCCCGTGGCCACCTCAGCCACTCTAACGTAGGGCGCTGGTTTGCCTTCCTCAATAGGTGTGAGGTCTCCTATACAGAATAACTTCTTTCCATCGGCGGAAAACCTCAGCGCGGCCACCCGATCCATGTCAGAAAAAATGACGCGGATGTTTTCTGGTTTTTGTAGATTCACCAAATAGATGTTGGGATCGCTGTGATTTCCCCAAAAAGCCAAGGATTTCCCTTCCGGATCAAACGCCAACCTCCGGAATTCTCCGGACCGAGGAATGCTTGTGACAAGTTTCTCAGTTTCTGTTTCGTATAAATCTAAAGTATCCCGGGTAACATTTTTATTCCCATCGGTGTAGGTGTAGGAAATGGCGGCAAGCTTGCCGTCGGGGGACACTGCGTTATCGTACGAGTAGGCGGCGTCTTTTTGTGAGGCGGTTCCCCGCTCTCCAAACTCAACACCCTGATCGGAAGTGGTGTAAGAGCGCCACGACAACATTTTATTCTTAGCCCCCTGGCTAAACACTAACTGAGAAGCATTCAAGGCTAACGCCATTGGAAAATAGTGCTCCCGTTGGGCGATTTTCTCCTCATGGACGATGGCGCCGTCAGAGTTCCGAACGATCTTCAGCAAGCCGCCGGGCCCAGTGACAAAAGCAAATTTACCATCAAGGGAAATTTCAAAATGGTATTGGCCGGTTTTAAAAATAGGTTTTCGCCAAACTGGCTTCTTCTCAGTGAGGTTCCACAGGATCATTTCCCCAGATGTGGTGAGGCTAAGCAGAAGGTTTGGATCGTTGGGTAGAAAGCGAGCTCCAAACCCTATCGCGCGGTGGGAGCCAGACTCCTTCTTGTCTGCGGAAAGGGGAATAGCCCCTTTCACCTGGACGTAACTTTCCGGCGACTTGACCTCGGCAAATAGCAAACTTGCGCTGGGAAGCCCAAGACTTAGGGCCAGAAGAAGGGAAAGGTTTCGCATGTCGTTTTCCTTTTCGTAAAAGAGCCTAGCGGGGTCGTTTAGCATAAAGGGGAAATAGTATCTAGGGCTGCAAAGGCCTTCTGATAGCCATTCTTCTAGGCTTGAGGGAGGACTAAGGAGCCAATCGCCTGGATCCGTTGAGTTAACACCTAAGTCTGCGGCTAAGGCTAATGATAATGCTGAATTGACAAAACTGGCCCCTCCCAGCTACTCGGAAATGTGTGGGGCTTCTAGCCTAGTCAAAAATATAGCCTTTTAACTGAGACCGGTTAACATGGCCGGCAATCGTGGGTCGGAAAAGCTGACCAGCAAACTGGGGTGTCCTCTTGAAAAAACTTCTCGCCGTGTGCGCTATCTCACTTCTCATCGGTACCGCCTGCACAAAAAAGACAGGCGACGTCGCCCAAACCGGTACGGCTTCTAATGAATTAGTGTTTGGCGAATATGGGTCCATGACAGGAGCCGAAAGCACGTTTGGCCTTTCCACCCATAAAGGCATTATGATGGCCGTCGAAGAGGCTAACAAGGCGGGCGGGGTTAAAGGGAAGCAGATTAAGGTCATTTCCTATGACGACCAAGGCAAGGCGGATGAAGCCGTCACCGCGGTGACCAAGCTAATCACTCAGGACAAAGTGCAGTTGGTGCTTGGTGAAGTGGCTAGCTCGCGATCGATTGCGGCGGGTGCGGTGGCTCAGCAGTATAAAATTCCTATGGTCAGCCCTTCAAGCACCAATCCCAAAGTGACTCAGATTGGGGAGTATATTTTTCGAGTCTGTTTTATTGACCCTTTCCAGGGTGCCGTTATGGCGAAGTTTTCTATCAATCATTTGAAAATGAAACGAGCGGCCATTTTCCGCGACATCCGCAGTGATTACAGCGTTGGTTTGGCGAACTTCTATGCCGAAGAGTACAAAAAAATGGGAGGGGAAATCGTGACGGATACCTCCTATTCGTCCGGCGATATGGATTTCAAATCGCAGCTCACTTCGATTAAGGGCAAAAAACCGGACATTATTTTTGTTCCTGGCTATTACACCGAAGTTGGTCTGATTGCCCGCCAAGCCAAAGACTTGGGCCTTAAGGCAGCTTTCCTTGGTGGCGACGGCTGGGATAGCGAGAAGCTGACGGAAATTGGCGGCGACGCTATTTTAGGCGGGTTTTTCAGCAACCATTACTCTCACGAGGACAAGAGTCCGGTGGTACAGAATTTCGTAAATCAATACAAAGCTAAATACAGCGAGGTACCAAATGGCTTAGCAGCGATGGGGTACGATGCGGCTTTGGTGGCTCTTGATGCCGCAAGACGATCCAAAGAATTAACTCCCACCGGAATGCGAGATGCGTTGGCAACAACGACTAACTTCCAGGGCGTAACCGGCGTTATCACTATCAACAAGGATCGCGATGCGGTAAAGCCTGCAGTCGTTCTTAAAGTGGTGTCAGCCAATACATTCCAATATGTGACTACGGTTAATCCGTAATAGTAAAAACTTAAAAGCCCAACCACGTTGCAAGAGTTTGTTCAAAATCTAGTGAATGGAATTGCCCAGGGAAGTGTGTACGCGCTGGTAGCCCTTGGTTACACCATGGTTTACGGCGTGCTGCAGTTTATCAACTTCGCCCACAGCGACATCTTCATGTTGGGGGCGTTTGCCGGTATCTACCTTGCCGCCTGGTTGGCAAAATCAAATTTACATCCTGCGGTAATAGTCGCGATGGTCACAATGGGGGCCATGATATTTTGTACAATTGTCGCACTCATCGTGGAGCGAATCGCCTACCGTCCATTGCGAAAAGCGCCTCGCTTAAACGTTCTGATCACGGCCATCGGCGTTTCGCTTTTCTTGCAAAACTTAGGTCAGGTGGTTTTTGGTTCTGATCCGCGCGTCTTTCCTGCCTTGATCACTACCAACGCCATCTTTGGGACCGAGGGCGTCGTCATTAACAACATCCAGGTGATTGTGATTTTGGTCTCCCTGGTTTTGATGGGTATCCTGCATTTTATCGTCCATAAGACCAAGATGGGCATTGCGATGCGCGCG